>JAKSRK010000040.1 GCA_024403655.1 Saccharofermentans sp.
TGTCGAAGAGTACTCTGTTAACACCCTGAACCTCATTGATTACACGATTCATAACTGTCATGAGGACATTGAAAGGAATCTCAGCACATTCAGCTGTCATGAAGTCGATTGTACGTACGGCACGAACTACAACTGCATAATCGTATGTACGCTCATCACCCATAACACCAACTGATCTCATGTTGGAAAGAGCAGCGAAATACTGGTTAGGCATCCAGGGAGCTTCTGTACCGTGCTCCTTCTTGTACTCAGCGAGAGCCTTATCAACTTCTTCACGGTAGATGTAGTCAGCATCCTGAACGATTCTGACCTTCTCAGCTGTAACGTCACCGATGATTCTGATACCAAGACCGGGACCGGGGAAGGGCTGACGGAATACGAGGAACTCAGGAAGACCAAGCTCAAGTCCGGCCTTTCTTACCTCATCCTTGAAGAGATTTCTGAGGGGCTCAATAATCTCCTTGAAGTCAACATAATCAGGAAGACCGCCTACGTTATGGTGTGACTTAATAACAGCAGACTCACCGCCAAGACCTGACTCAACAACGTCAGGATAGATTGTTCCCTGTGCAAGGAAATCAACTGTACCGATCTTCTTGGCTTCTTCCTCGAAGACTCTGATGAACTCTTCACCGATAATCTTACGCTTACGCTCAGGCTCTGTAACACCTGCAAGCTTTGCATAGTATCTCTCCTGAGCATTAACTCTTACAAAGTTAATATCGAAGCGACCGCTCTTACCGAAGATCTCTTCTACCTCGTCACCTTCGTTCTTACGAAGAAGTCCGTGGTCTACGAATACGCATGTAAGCTGCTTACCGATAGCCTTTGCAAGGAGAGCAGCAAGTACGGAAGAATCTACACCGCCTGAGAGAGCAAGAAGAACCTTACCGTCTCCGACCTTGGCGCGGATATCGCTGATTGCATTCTCTACGAAGGAATCCATTCTCCATGAACCTTCCGTATCGCAGATATTTCTTACGAAGTTATAAAGGATTTCCTTACCCTTAACAGTATGAAGAACCTCAGGGTGGAACTGAATTGAATACAGCTTCTTCTCCTCATTAGCTGCAGCTGCAACAGGGCAGTCGGCAGTATGAGCGATAATCTCAAATCCGGGAGCAGCCTTGGAGATATAGTCGTTGTGGCTCATCCAAACGATAGTAGAATCCTCAACGCCTGCAAAAAGCTTATCCTTGGAACCGTCGATAAAAGTCTCGATCTTACCGTACTCTCTTACAGGAGCATGCTCGACCTTACCGCCTAAGATAAGATTCATAAGCTGAGCTCCGTAGCAAAGTCCAAGCACGGGAATACCAAGCTCAAAAAGCTCCTTGGAATATGTGGGAGCACCCTCTTCGTAGCAGCTGTTGGGGCCGCCTGTAAGGATGATGCCCTTGGGATTCATAGCCTTGATCTTCTCAATATCCGTCTTGTAAGAGTAGATCTCGCAATAAACATTGCACTCACGTACTCGTCTTGCAACGAGCTGGTTATACTGACCTCCGAAGTCAAGTACAATGATCAGTTCATTTTGCATTTATGCTCCTCCTTATGTGCTTTCCGAAGACTCTTGCTCATCTGTAGACTCTGCAGCAGATTCTTCAGTTGTTTCTTCTGTCGTATCTTCGCTTGTTTCTTCCGATATATCTTCCGTTAATTCTTCAGAAGATTCGGAAGACTCTTCACTACCTTCTTCGCCTTCCTCTTCGGCCGGCTCTTCCTCTTCTGCTGTCCTCGGTAACTCGAAGACCGCTGTGACAAGGATAGTAGTACCGTCAAGCTCGTATACGTTTACTGTATATATACCGCCCATAGCGAACTCTTCTTCGCTAATCTCTACAGTAAAGTACATATTGTCGACGCTGTCTGCCGCGATTCCGGCAACACCGTTCGTTACCACGGGCTCCTGACCTTCGATCTGCCTTGTAATATCGTAGTTGAAGCCGGTAGCTTCTTCGTAGAATCCCCAGGTACCGACCCTTATAAGGATTCCCTCTTCGTTACGCTCAAAAGCAAAATCGTAAAGCTCGTCGCTACCTTCATATGTTACAGTAATTCCGTCTTCACTGGCAATTGAGAAAATGTCAGTAATATCACTGTACTGCTCCTGTGTTATTGTGCCTTCCTCAAGCAAAAGATCAGCAGCAAGCCTTATGAATTCACTTCCGTCAGTATCGTAGATGATTCTGTCGGGAGAATTAAGTAAAAGAGCACCTTCACTTTGATTATCGAAAGCGATCTTCTTCTGCCCGTCTTCTTCGGAAGATACTATGAAGCTTACGTTAAAATCCCCGCTGCCGTCAATATGAGAGAGGAGTTCATCGTAAAGAATAGTAGGATCGAAAGTAGTCTCTTCCAGAGCCGCCATTATTATTGAAGAATAGATTGATACCATGGCATCCGTATCTGCCGCCAGATTATCTGAAGCCGATGCTAAGTCGGGAGCTGTTCCCGACAGACTTACCACTACGGAATCTTCGCCGAGAGCATGAACCTCCGCCTCGTAATCGAAGTCGGAGAATACCTCCGAATAGAGACCAAAAATGGAATCTGTGAGTCCGTCCGGAAGGGTAGCTCTCATATCTTCATCGAAAATGCTTCCGTCAGGAATAAAGTATATGGAAGACGCTTCTTCTACATCTTTATCGATAAGATATCCTATGAATTCTTCCGTTATGGCCATAGCTTCAGTATCGGATATGGCCTTTACTTCGATTCCTTCTCCGATACTTAAGATGAAGTCGGCAGTATTTGTAGTAGAAGCGGCAGTTATAAGCCATGAATCGAATTCAAAAACAAAATTCAGACTGAGAGTAACTTCCTTTCGAGCAGTAGAAGAAGCGATTGCTGCCACAAGCTCATCCTTACTGTAGCCGGCTGCTTCCTCTGTTCCCGTTATTACGTCCAGATCGGGAATTGCAAATACGACGTCACAGGAAGCCGTAGCCGTCTTCTCCTTACCTTCTACGTTACGAATCTCATAAACAGAAGATGCCATCACTGCAGCGTATAAATCACGCTGAAATGACGGCATCTCAATAGAACTTACGGCATTGTGGCCGGGTTCCATATATTTTGTCTGTGTTTCCACGTCGTAGGCCATAACGGCATCGACGTAGGCTGAAGCAACTTCTATGACGGCATTGCGAGTCTTACCGCCGAATAAGAAACAAGCCGTGAAGAGCACCGACATCATTGCAGTAACCAATAATATACTTACAGCTTTGATGCTGTTTCTCATTCTGACTTTACTCCTTAAATAAGATTGCTCCGGTAATTATCTGTGAATGATTTCTTCTCTCTTAGGACCGGTAGATACGATAGAAATATGTACACCAATCTCCTTCTCGATGAAGAGAACATAGTCCTGAGCAGCCTTGGGAAGCTTATCGAATTCAGTTATACCTCTGATATCGCACTTCCAGCCGGGAAGCTTAGTCCATACGGGCTTAGCTCTGTCAAGCTTTGTGGGATTAGGGAAATCCTTTGTAACTTCGCCGTCGATCTCGTATCCGACACAAACGGGAATCTCATCGAGGTAACCCAAGCAGTCGATAACTGTAAGAGCTACTTCTGTAGCACCCTGAGCGCGGCAGCCGTATCTTGAAGCAACTGCATCGAACCAGCCGACTCTTCTGGGACGGCCTGTAGTAGCACCGTACTCACCCTTGTCACCGCCTCTGTCACGAAGCTCCTTAGCCTCTGCTTCGTCAAGAATCTCACTTACAAAAGCACCTGCACCAACAGCAGAAGAATAAGCCTTAACAACAGTAACGATATCCTTAATCTCGTAAGGAGGGATACCTGCACCTACTGCACCGTAACCTGCGAGTGTGGAAGAAGAAGTAACCATGGGATAGATACCGTGGTCGGGATCCTTCATGGAACCAAGCTGGCCCTCAAGGAGAATCTTCTTACCTGAAGCAAGTGCTTCATGAAGGAATGCAGAAGTATCTGCAACGAAAGGCTTAATTATCTCAGCATACTCACAAACTTCATTGAAGAGAGCATCGGGATCGATGGGATCCTTGTGATAAAGGTGAACGATAAGAGCGTTCTTAATCTCAAGAACTCTGTTAATCTTCTCCTTCAAAGCTTCCTTCTCGAAGAGCTCGCATACCTGGAAGCCGATCTTAGCGTACTTATCTGAATAGAAAGGAGCGATACCGGACTTTGTAGAACCGAAAGCCTTACCGCCGAGTCTTTCTTCCTCGAGCTGATCGAACAATACGTGATAAGGCATGATGATCTGAGCTCTGTCAGATACGAGGATAGTGGGATTTAATCCTCTCCCCTTAATCTCGTTATACTCATTAATGAACTTCTTAATATCAAGAGCAACACCGTTACCAATGATATTTACGATGTTCTCATGGCAAACACCTGACGGCATAAGATGAAGAGCGAATCTTCCATGCTCATTGATAATAGTATGTCCTGCGTTAGCTCCGCCCTGAAAGCGGATAACGATATCTGATTCACTTGCGAGAAGGTCAGTAATCTTACCCTTACCTTCGTCACCCCAGTTAGCTCCGACGATTGCTTTTACCATTTGGAACACCTCCTAAAATTACAACACAACATTATATCATCTGTTCTTTGCCTGTTTCAATGTATTTTAATGCAGCTTCTCTTGCTTCTTTTGCTCCGAGGTCGTCAATAACGCTCAAAACGTAGTCATTTCCATACTTTCGCTTAAGGGCAAGCTCCAGTAAAAGATCCGTTACTTCAGGATTTTTGGGAAGAAAACTTCCGTGAGAATAGGTTCCGAACGTATTCTTGTAGCGAACTCCCTCAGTGCCGTCCTTACCGTTATTGCCGTGGCCCTTAACTACCTTCATGAAGGGAGATACCCCTTCCCCAAGGTAAGTTCTGCCCGAATGATTCTCAAATCCGACGCAGGTTACTTCAGAACCGTCGTCTGTCTTAAAGGAGTAAACAGTATCGTTTATGAACCTCTCGCTCTCGCCTTCAGTATAGTAATCTATGGCGCCTAAGCAGTCGATTATCTTGCCGTCGTGCTCTTTATAGTACTTACCGAGCATCTGATAGCCGCCACAGACCGTGAAGAAGACCGTGCCTCCTTCGATCATGGACTTTATGACTGGACCTTTGACCTTAACCAAGTCATCGCTCATTATATTCTGCTCACTGTCCTGGCCGCCGCCTATAAAACCTATATCTATATCGCCTTCTTTGAGGTCATCTCCTACAGATATATTTCTTATCTCTACATCTATTCCGCGAAGCTTGGCTCTTACGGCAAGAGCTAATACATTGCCCCTGTCGCCGTAAAGATTCAGAAGATCCGGATAAAAATGTCCAATTACAAGTTTTTCCATTAAGTGAGCACCTACTTCCAAAAGTCCTTTATTCCGAATTCCTTAACAAGCATCGCTCTTAAGGCAAGCATGGACGTATAATTCGGAAGGATATATACGCACTTTCCGGAAGGACATTCTTCAAGAGCCTTGTCGAATATATCCTTCATTCTTGTCTCATCGCCCTTATCGTTTACTTCTCTGCCGCAGTATCTTACACGAAGATTCATGTCGGCATATCTCTGACCGCTTACATAGATATTCTCCGGAAGGTCTTCAGCCTTGCTCTCAAAGTCGACATCCCAGATCCAGGATACGTCCTTACCGTCGGCAAAGTTACTATTAAGAAGAAGGTAGAGACATCCTGCATTGTCATTATCTGCAACGAACTGCAAAGATCTGTCCAGACCTGCGGGATTCTTAACAAGAAGAATACATACTTCTTTATCCTTTACCTTGAACTTCTCCATTCTTCCGAAGGCAGCCTTTACCTTTGAAGAAGCGTCACATGCCTTCTCGAAAAGCATTTCTTTATTATCTTCAACAATCTCTGTAATAACCGTGACCGCGGAGATTGCAGCGAGGGCATTATAGATATTGTGACTTCCGGGAATCTTAAGAATGACGTCCTTTATTATATCTTTCTTATAATCCTTTATCTTAAATTCGTAGTCTTCGAAAGCGGGATTCTTGTCACTGCCGTAGATAGCTGCAAACCTGGGATTCGGACTCTTGCTGCCGCATGAAGGACAGTAAAAATCCCCAAGATGGCCGTAAGTTCTTGCCTTATATTCATATCTGACCTTACATTCGGGGCAAAATACTGCATCTGCCGAAGGAGGAATGATGCCCTTCTTGACGGGATTTTCCTTCTCATACTTAATGAGAGCTTCCTTATCCATACCGAAGAAGATACTTCTGTCTTCTCTTCCCTTACCGAGGGAAGCTACAAGAGAATCGTCACTATTGATGACAAGAGAAGCGGCAGTACCGTCTATACCGCCTGCGATAAGATCTCTTGTATGGGTAAGTTCACCGTATCTGTCGAGCTGATCTCTGAAAAGATTGGTTACCACGCAGACCTTGGGAGACAAGGGCTTTGCTATCTTTGCAAAAGCCGCCTCATCAGTCTCAAGAACATAGATAAGTCCCTTGCTGTCACCCTTTGCCTTAAGAACTTCTTCCTTACCGCATATAAGGGTAGTCGCGATTCCGGAAGCAAGATTAGCTCCCGAGATATTATTTATGACATCGTAGCCTAAGGTATTTAACATGTCGGATATCATGTGGGAAGTCGTAGTCTTGCCGTTGGTACCCGTAATTGTGATGATATTCTTACCTGAAGCCTTTGTCTTTATGATATCCGGAGATATCTTAAGTGCTATTTTACCGGGAAGAGTGGTAGCACCCTTCCCCATAAGTCTTAATGTTTTACGAACAAATATTGCCGCTGCCGCTGCTATTTTATCCCTGATCATCTACAAGATATCCTGAGATTACAAGTCTCAGTGTTTCCTCTCCAGAATATGTACAAGTTACAAGAGTAATTCTTGCCGTACTATAATAACTGCCTGATATTCTAGGCTCAAGCTCTTCAGGACGAACTGTTACTCTGGAATCTATACAGTATTCGTAAACTTCTCCGTCGGGAGTCTGAATTCTTACGATGTCACCGTTTTGAAGCTCGCCCAATCTGTTGAACATGCTTCCGTAATCTCTCATGTGGTGACCTAAGATGGCACAGTTACCTACTTCACCGGGAAGAACAGAATATTCGTAATGTCCTGCACCGTATCTTAAAGCTACTATCGAAGCCGTATCCCATATGGGAATACGAAGATCTATGGCATCAATCTCAAGAATACCTATACCGATGAGGGTAACGCTTCCTTCGTAGGAATTAAGCTCATCTTCAACTGACATGGCGTCGTCTCCGAAGTAGTCGTAAGCTTCACCGTCTACCGCATTGGCATTGGCATCTACTACCATGGTAAGAGATATCTCTTCCGTCTCTGAAGAATCCGTTGAAACATTCGCGGACATCTGTGATTCCATGATATCCAGACCTTCACTTATGGCTGTCTGTCTCTTCGCATTCTTAATAGGATCAATGAGCAGGAAAATAATACCTGCTACAAAAAGAAGAATTGCCAATACAAGAAGTAAAGCGTTGGTTTTCTTCATTCTTTTCTTGGCTTTTTGCCTCTGAACAGAGTCACGCATCTTAATCCACTACCTTCCCTTATCTTAAAAAATATATCGTTATTATAATGCAAAAGTGTGATATTATGTATGTAATTTTCGCTTTCGAACATGGAGGGATATATAGTGGCCGGGGATTTGTGGTCCGATGCTTTGAAGATTCTGTCTCTCGACAGCAGAATAGACAAGCTCTTTTACGACAGAATCATTAGTAATATGAAGCAGGTAAGTTACGACGAAGGCAGCAGTATGCTGATTCTGTCATGCCGCGACGAATATTCCATGTCACTTGTAAAAGGCAAAAATCTCGGTAATTACGTTAATAATGCCGTAAATATGATTGCTGACGGCAGCATTACCATCAAATATATCCTTGAAGGCGACAAGAATGCCTATGTTGCCACGGCTATCTCCGGTATTAAGGAGAAGTCCAGAGAGAATGAAGTTAATAACGCTTCTTCAATTACGTCAGAGTATACTTTCGAGAACTTTATTGTAGGTGACTGCAATCGTTTTGCGCATGCTTCGGCTGTGTCTGTTGCCAATAATCCCGGAAGCCGCCAGAGGAATCCTTTGTATCTCTGGGGTAATTCAGGCCTCGGCAAGACTCACCTTATGAAGGCTATCGGCTACAACATAATGCAGAATTACTCTGATAAGAATGTTCTTTATACTACATGCGAAGAGTTTACAAATGCTTATGTTGCCTGCATGAACAACAAGAATTACGAGTCTTTCCGTAACAGATACAGGAATGTAGACGTGCTTCTTATAGATGACATCCAGTTCCTTATCGGTAAGGAAGGAACGCAGCTTGAGTTCTTCAATACTTTCGAGTCGCTTATAAATGCCGGCAAGCAGATAGTAATTACTTCCGATAAAGCTCCCAAGAACTTAACGGAGCTTGATTCAAGACTTACGTCAAGATTCCAAAACGGAATGACAATGGATATCCAGCCGCCCGACTTCGAGACACGTAAGGCAATTATCTTAAATAAGATAGAACACGACGAACTCGATATATCAAACGATATCGTTAATTATATCTGCGAGAATATTACAAAGAACGTAAGAGAGCTTAACGGCGCTTATAACATCGTCTCCGCTTATTATGCTCTTGAGAACGGCAATCTTACATTAGAATCCGTTCAGTCACGTCTTGCTTCTCTTATATCTCCTAATAAGAAGAAATTACTTACAATAGAGATAGTAATTGATGCCGTATCCAAGTACTACGACATAACACCCGACAAGATGAAGTCAAAGCTTCGTAATGCGGAAGTAGTTAACGCCAGAAGCGTTGCCATGTATATCTGCAGAGACCTCCTCGAAATGCAGTACGAGAAGATCGGCAACAGCTTTGGAGGAAGAAAGCACACTACAGTTATGAACGCATGCAGCCATGTTGAAGCTGACGATAATCTTCTTCAGGACGTAGAGAGCATCAAGAAGAGAATAACCGACTTATGAACAAAAAGTGTTCATTTGTATACAACTTAAAGTAAGTTCAATGTTCGCTTAATGTTCATAAAAAACGGATGTTATTAACTGTCATTTTACTTACATTCAAATTCAGAGTTATCGACAGTTTATAAACAGCTTCTAAGTATTCTGCCATAAGGCTTAGACGACCTTTTGAACACTATGCTCATACCATAATATAAAGACTACGAAGATAAGTAAAAATGTAGTATAATATTCGCGGAAAAATCATCAACCGGAAAGGAAGATATATAAATGAAGTTCAATTGTAATAAGAGTGATCTCATAGATGCTATTTCAATAGTTCAGAAGGCTATCAAGACTAATTCTACGGTTCAGATACTTGACGGTATTCTTATTCAGGCTGATGAGAACGGAGTTAAGCTTACAGGTTATGACCTGGAGACAGGTATTGAAGCAGATCTCGTATCAGATGTTAAAGAGATGGGTTCTGTTGTTGTTAACTCAAGATTCTTCGGTGAGATTGTAAAGAGACTTCCCGAAGAGATGACTACTATATCTTCCGATGACAGAAATCAGGTTACTATCCTTTCCGGTGCTGCTAATTCTGTTATTAAGGGTAATTCTGCTGAATCTTATCCCAAGATTCCCATTATTGATAATAAGGACAGAATTACAGTAAGCCAGAAGCTTCTTAAGAACATGATTAACCATACTATCTTCGCTGTATCCAAGGACGATACACGTCAGTCTCTTACAGGCTGCTGCCTTGAGAGCGACGGCAAGACTATCTCAATGGTTGCAATTGACGGCTTTAGAATGGCATTAAGAAGAGAAGATGCAGGTTCTGACTTCCCTGTTATGAACTTTATTATTCCCGGTAAGGCATTATCGGAAGCATCCAAGATCTTTGACGGTGAGAATGATGATAATGAAGTTATTATTTATTCTTCTTCCAATCACCTTCTCTTTGATGTAGGACATGTACGTATCGTATCACGTCTTATCCAGGGTCCTTTTGTTAATTACAACTCAATTATCCAGAAGAATCCCAAGAGCATCATGACAGTTAACAGAAAGGAACTTCTTGATGCTGCAGACAGAGCTGCTCTTATCATCATGACAGATGAGAGAAGATGCCCTGTTCAGCTTACAATGTCTGATGACACTACTCTTATGGTATCCGCTAATACTGAGACAGGTACTCATAAGGAGAGTATTGAAGTAATGGTTGAAGGTGACATGATTGATATCGACTTCAATTCAAGATACCTTCTTGATGCTCTTAAGAATATCGAAGATGAGACAGTAAGGATCGAGTTCAACGGTTCTCAGGGTCCCTGCATCATCGTTCCTACAGAGGGCAATTCTTACGTATACCTTATCCTTCCTATCAGAAGATAATGTACATTAAGAATATTAATTTAACTAATTTCAGAAATTACGGAAGGATCGATCTTGATGTCGGTCCTTCCGTTAACATTATCTACGGAAATAATGCCCAGGGTAAAACCAACCTTATAGAAGCAGTTAATGTATGTTCATGTATTTCTTCTCACAGAACTTCAAAGGACAGAGACCTTATTAAGTTCGGAGAGAATGAATATATGACTCATCTTGAACTTCATGATGACATGTATAACAGCGACACGTCTATTTCTGCCGCCTTCTATACTGAATCATCAGAATATAACAGCAATTCCGCTGCCAGAAGAGAATTAAAGCACGACGGCATTGTAATTAATAAGATTTCCGAATATATGGGCATCTGTAACACTGTTATATTCGCTCCCGAAGATCTTAACCTGGTAAAAGGTGCTCCTTCATCAAGGCGTAAGTTCTTAAATATGCTGATCAGCAAGGTCTCACCTGTTTATTACGATGCCCTTAACAGAACCAACAGATTAATCAATCAGAAGAATGCTTCTTTGAAGTCATTTAAGGGTGATATCAATAAGGCTGACAACAATATTCTCGACTTCTGGGACTTCTCTCTGGCTGAACTCTCAGCTGAGATGATCATGTTCAGATACAGATTCACAAAGATGCTTTCTCATAAGGCATCTTCTCATCATTCGGTAATATCTGACGGTAAGGAAGTACTTACAATTAGTTATTCCACCATAGGAGGCTCTGTAGAGCTCTTAGAACGCTCTTTTGACTCTGAGGAAGAACTACACACATTTATTGATGGAACGCTTTCTGAGGCTAATTACGCGCGAATTAAGACTATATTGTCAGAACATATATTAAATAAGCTCCGTTCATCACGTAAATATGACGTTGAGAAGGGCGTATCCGTCTTCGGAATACACAGAGATGACCTGGATATCAAGCTCAACGGCTTATCCATGAAGACATACTGCTCTCAAGGTCAGCAAAGGTCTGCTGCTCTTTCAGTTAAGCTGTCTGAACTTCAGATCATTAAGGAGTTCACTTCCTCTGCCCCCATCCTTCTTCTGGATGATGTATTCTCCGAATTAGACAGCGGCAGAAGGGTATCTTTGTTATCCGGCATGAAGGATGCCCAGATATTTATTACCTGCACTGATCGAGAGTATATAGAGAATGAACTTGCCAAGTTCTTATTAATTGATGTTGATCCGGTATTCTTCAGAGTCACATCAGGATCCTGTGTAAGAGAAGATTAAGCTCCATAACTTCCTTATATATAAATATATTATTATAATAAGCATATTATATGTTATAATATGATGGTATGAGTATGTTCATGACCCGTAATTATGGAGGCAACTTATGTATGTTCATATCGGCGGAGAAGTAACGATTCCTGCTGACAGCATATGTGCATTTTTAAGCTTGGAGACGGTCTCACCTTATCAGAAGTCCATCACTGATTTTATTAATGCGGAAGATGAGAATAACAGATTACAGTATCTTACTGATGAGATACCCAGAACTCTTGTTATTACCTTCGACAGAACCTACGTAAGCCCTTTATCTTCAGGCGTTCTGAAGAAGAGAGCGGAGATTGGAAAGTACGCTTAGCAGGTAGATTTAACAATGTTAAATCTGCATAAATATTTAGATTTGTTAATTTTTATTCAAAATGAGGAGTTAAAGACAGATCATGAGTGAAGAGAATGAGAACAAGAACATTGCTTCAGGTGAAGTAGATATCTACTACCAGCCTGTCGAGAATGGTGACAGTGATGAGCTTCGTAATCTGGCTGAGAATCCCAGAGCTTTGACAGAGGATTTCAATGAGGAATCCATATCTGAGATTAAGGCTGTTACTGCCGGTCAGGACGAGTTCGATACATCCAATGCAAGTGAATACAGCGAAGATGATATTCAGGTTCTTGAAGGCCTTGAGGCTGTTCGTAAGCGTCCCGGAATGTATATCGGTGATACGACACTTAGAGGTCTTCACCACCTCTTATATGAGATCGTAGCCAATTCAGTCGACGAGGCTCTTGCCGGCCGATGCGATACTATCGATGTAAGACTTAATAAGGATGGATCCGCTACAGTTAAGGATAACGGATTCGGTATCCCTGTAGGTATTCACCCCAAGCAGGGTATTCCTACAGTTGAAGTTGTTCATACAGTACTTCATGCCGGCGGTAAGTTCGGTGGTGGTGCATACAGCGTATCAGGTGGTCTTCACGGCGTAGGTGCATCAGTCGTAAATGCCCTTTCTGAACGAATGACGGTACAGGTTAGACGAGAAGGCAAGATTTATGAGATTGGTTTTGAGAAGGGTAATACTGTAAGACCTCTTGAGATAATCGGTGAATGTGATCCTTCTGATACAGGTACGACTACAACTTTCCTTCCTGATAATACCATCTTCCCTGATATCAAGTTCGACTTCGAAGGTACTATGGTATCCAGATACAGAGAGATGGCTTTCCTTAACAGAGAGGTTACTATCGATCTTACAGACGACAGAGGAGCTGAGCCTATTCATAAGCACCTTCACTACGATGGTGGTATCGTATCCTTCGTAGAGTACCTTAATAAGCACAAAGAGGCTATTAATCCTGCTCCTATCTACTTTGCTACACGTTCAGGTGAGTGCTTCGTAGAAATCGCCATGCAGTATAACGATTCTTATCAGGAGACTGTTTACTGCTATGCAAATAACATCGCTACTCCTGAGGGTGGTACACATCTTACAGGCTTCAGAGCTGCTCTTACAAGAGTAGTTAACGATTATGCTAAGAAGTATAAGTTCCTTAAGGATAACGATCCTAAGCTTCAGGGTGACGATACAAGAGAAGGTCTTGCAGCTATTATCTCCGTTAAGCTTCCTGATCCTCAGTTCGAAGGCCAGACAAAGTCTAAGCTCGGTAATGCTGAGATCAGACCTATGGTAGAGAATGTAGTTGCTGATAAGTTCATGGTATATCTCGAAGAGAATCCTGATATGGCTAAGCTCATTATGGATAAGTGCTTATCTGCAAGCCGTGCACGTGATGCAGCTAAGAAGGCTCGTGAGATGACAAGAAGAAAGACTGTATTCGAATCCAGTGCTCTTCCCGGTAAGCTTGCTGACTGTCAGTCAAATGAGGCTGAATTCTGTGAGATTTTCATCGTTGAGGGAGATTCCGCCGGCGGATCTGCTAAGCAGGGACGTGAGCGTAAGTATCAGGCTATTCTTCCTCTCTGGGGTAAGATGCTTAACGTTGAGAAGGCAAGAATCGATAAGGTTTACACAAATGAGAAGCTTCAGCCTGTAGTTATGGCTCTTGGAGCTGGTATTGGTGATGAATTCGATGAGACTAAGCTCAGATACCATAAGGTTATCATCATGGCCGATGCCGATGTCGACGGTTCTCATATCAGAACACTTCTTCTTACATTCTTCTTCAGATACTTAAGACCTCTTGTAGACGGCGGATATGTTTATATCGCATGCCCTCCCTTGTATAAGGTTTATAAGGGTGATGAAGAATACTATGCTTACGACGATGCTGAAGTAGAAGTAATCAAGGAGAAGACAGGATGGACTAATCCTCTTATCCAGCGATTCAAGGGTCTTGGTGAGATGAGTTCTGAACAGCTCTGGGATACAACAATGAATCCTTCAACTCGTAAGCTTCTTAAGGTTACACTTGAAGATGCTCAGGCAGCTGATGAGACTTTCACACTTCTTATGGGTGATCAGGTTGATCCTCGTAAGCAGTTCATCCAGGAAAACGCTAAGTTAGCAAATATCGATACTTAATCTCCAATTGTTCCACGTGGAACATCCATTATTCAGATTAATTCAGACACCGGTCAGAAATGGCCGGTGTTTTTAATTGTTCCACGTGGAACAATGTCTAATTATGTAATATGAAAGAAATATAGGATTCAATAATAGAATGCTAATATAGTTATATATTATTTAATTAATAAGGAGATATTCGAATGACACAGATAATCTCTGTTGTAAATCAGAAGGGTGGAGTAGGAAAGACTACTACAACAGTCAGTCTTGCTGCTTATATTGGTAAAAAACGTAAGAAAGTACTGCTTATTGATCTGGATCCTCAGGGAAATGCTACAAGCGGACTCGGAATTGATAAGGGTGAGATTGAGAACTCTACATACGACGTAATGGTCAATGAATTGCCAATCAAGGAAGCAATCTTTGAATCCAGCGCCAAGAACGTAGATATTTGCCCTACAAACATCAATCTTGCAGGTGCAGAGGTTGAATTGGTTGGTGCGATGTCCAGAGAACAGATTCTTAAGAATGCTATCGACGAAGTAACTGATGAATACGACTATATCTTCATCGACTGTCCTCCGTCACTTGGAATCCTCACAATCAACGCTCTTACAGCATCTAATAACCTGATTATTCCTATTCAGGGCGAATACTACGCGCTCGAGGGACTTTCTCAGCTTGTAGATACAGTAAATAAGATCAAGAGAAAACTTAATAAAAATATCAGCATTCTTGGCGTAGTTCTTACTATGTTCGATAAGAGAACACAGCTTACAAAGCAGGTAAAGGAAGAGGTAGAGAACTACTTTGGAGATAAGGTATTTACTACACTCATCCCAAGAAATGTAAGACTTGCAGAGGCTCCCAGCCATGGACTTGCTATCAGTGATTACGACCCTAATTCCAAGGGTGGCAAGGCATACGAAGCACTTGCAAATGAAGTACTTAAAAGAACTAAATAAACATAGATGAACATCTATATATAGAAAGGATCGTAGTATGGCTACAGCTAGAAATGCCAAGGGATTAGGCAAAACCGCAAGCAAAGGATTAGGTAAGGGACTGGATGCTCTTATCTCTTCTGAGGGTATTCCGGAAGATACAAAGGACTCAGTTGTTGAGCTTAAGATTAACGATATCTCTCCTAACGAAGGACAGCCCAGAAAGGACTTCGCAGAGGATGCTCTCCAGGAATTGGCCGATTCTATTAAGGAAAACGGAGTTATCCAGCCAATAATTGTACAGAAGAAGGGTACAGGCTACAGAATCGTTGCAGGTGAGAGAAGATGGCGTGCTTCACGCCTTGCGGGACTTAAGCTTATTCCTGCAATCGTAAGAGAACTTACTGATCAGCAGACAATGGAGCAGGCTCTTATAGAGAATCTTCAGAGAGAAGACTTAAATCCTCTTGAAGAAGCATACGCTATGCAGAACCTTCTTAAGACTCATAAGTTAAGTCAGGAGCAGCTTGCAAAGAGATTAGGTAAGCCCAGAGCTACTGTTGCAAATACGGTAAGACTCATAAACATCGATGAATCTTTACAGGACTTTATTCGTAACGGAGATCTTAGTGCTGGTCATGCAAAGGCGCTTCTTTCCCTTAAGAATCCTGAGGATCAGAGAAAGGCAGCAGATGTCATTATCGCCAAGGACATGACAGTTCGCCAGGCAGAGGAGTACGTTAAGAGTTATCTTAATACCCTCGAGAATCCTGAAGTTACAGTTAAGCCTAAGAAGGAAGTAAATACTCAGTTCCAGTTAAGTGCCAAGGAAGTAGAAGTTAAGCTTAAGAAAACTCTTGGCTCCAAGGTAAAGCTTAAGGTAGCTGATATGGAGACAGGTAGAGGAAAGATAGTTATCGACTACAAGAACTACGAAGACCTCGACAGAATTATAGAGGTATTAGGCGGCTAAATGCCCCTATAAGAGCTCCGAGAAGAATAATAGGGAAATTAACCTCTTAATTCATCCAAGCCCTTACAGGGCCAAATAGAGGCAACAAAAAGGGGATGTCCAAGACATCCCCTAAATCTATGTTCAAAAATAAGTATCAGTTCATGAGTTCATTGTAGAAATCAGCGATATCAGAACGATTATCCTTAATGAACTGAATAGCAGTTCTGGGGTGCTGGTTAAGAAGACCAGTCATAAGGTAGGGAAGATCGTAACCCCACTTAGGACCATTCTCCTTAAGTGTAAGCATGTTGTCCTCAATGAACTTAAATACAGGCTGTACGTTGTACTTGGGATTCTTAAGGAAGCCAAGAAGAAGCTCCATAGCACAGTTGCCGGCACCACGACCCATAGACATGTATGTAGCATCAAGCCAGTCTACGCCATCACCGCAAGCCTCGATTGTATTAGCGAAAGCGAGCTGCTGATTGTTATGAGCGTGTATACCGAGAGTCTTGTTGTACTTTGCAGCAAATTCAGCATACAGATCAATGATGCGTGCTGTCTGCTCAGGATAGAGGGAACCGAAGCTGTCTACGATGTAGATGCAGTCTACGGGAGACTGACCAACCATATCGAGAGCAACCTTAATGTCGTTCTCCTGCTGTGTAGAGATAGCCATGATATTACAGCTTGTCTCATAACCCTTATTAGCTGCATCCTCGATCATATCGATAGCCTCAGGCATCTGGTGGATGTATGTAGCAACACGAACGAGATCTACAGGGCTGTTTGCCTTCTGATCGAAATCATTCTTATCGTGTCTTCCGATGTCCGCCATGATCGCAAGCTTAAGGTTAGTGTCATTATCTCCGACAATCTCTCTGATGTGATCGTCAGAAGAGAACTTCCACTTACCGAACTTAGTCTCATCAAAAACCTTCTTGGAAGCTCTGTAACCAACTTCCATATAGTCGATACCGGCATCAATATTAGCCTGATAGAGTTTCTTTACGAATTCATCGTCAAAATAGAAGTCATTTACAAGACCTCCATCTCTCAAAGTAGCATCAATAACTTTGATTGTCTTACGGTAATCTAAAAGTTTTCCAATATCTTTCATACAAATATCCTTTCAAAAGTAGGAATCACGCAATACATAGAATAAAAACTATTTAGTCAAACGTCAAACACTTTTCCCAAAAAATCAACAATAGTTATTAAAAAATAAAGAATCAACAATAACAAAGAATGATATTGACGAATAATACTCAGGCAATTATAATGATATGGCACTTGGAGCTGTATCGAAGTGGTCATAACGAGGCGGTCTTGAAA
>JAKSRK010000041.1 GCA_024403655.1 Saccharofermentans sp.
CGAATTTACAATTGGACAATATCAGGTGTATAAAGCCTTAATGCAGACGTTGTTGCAAGGCTCGTCTAAGCCAATAATAGCCGCGGTTTGCGGGTCTGCAAGGTCAAGCCATTCGTTACCTCTTCGGATGTATGACTGACCTTCCCTTATGGAGGCATTATAGCCCGCTCCACCGGTGTGCCACTCACTGCCTTCAACAGGTGCACCACTTCCCGAATATGAGATTGCAATAGCTACTCCATCTACCAAAATCGGTTCATCCAGTGTGATAACATGGTAACCTATGAATTCGAACTCAGCTGAGTATGAATCAATTACCCTCTCCATATTCTTATCGTATATTGAGATGGTAAGTCGCTGATTGGGACAGGTAGTATATGTTCCGACAGCAGAGAGTCTTCCGGGACGCTCGAAGACATTGGCAACAGTCGTACTATTACCTGAGCTGAGGTTACCGCTGTGTCCTGACTCGTAGCTGGCAACATAAGAATATCTGTTGGATAAGACGTATGAATGTATGTCATCAAGCGGTGTATCGTAAGACACCCAATAGTAGCCGTCGTCACCCCATGACCTTGAATAGCTGTTCTGAACATACCAGGCTCCATCAGTAGATGCGGTTGTTGAGAATGCAGTAGCAGGGAAAGAATCGTCCCAGCCTACCAGTACAACAGAGTGTTCGATCGGATCCCCGGGACCTGCGATCATGGTATAAGTATCGTTAGCCCACGTGTAGTTGTTACTATTGTCGCTAATACCTGCCGTAACTCCGCCAAAGGCCATAATGGCTCTCTTTATGTCTTCCTGAGATGAGATGGTAAAATCACATGAATCGACAAGCGTATAGTCACCGAATCCGTTGCTTGTGACACCGACTACATAGTAACCGTTGCCTCCGATGTCGTACGCACCACCTCTTTCATCCACATAGTACCCCTCAGTAGTATGCGGATTGTAGACCACAAAGGCCAGAGAAGAAGAATCGAACTGAACATAATGCTTTACTGTCTTGTAGTAAGAATACTCCATGGCCGTAGTAGCTGCACTTGCCCAGCAGGTACCTCTTACCTGATTATCGACACTTCGGGGAATTGAATCGTCGAATACGCAGTAACTTGAAGGAGCATTAGCGGGAATGTCGTAGTAACCCTTATATTTCTTTTTAAAAGAGCATGAGGACAGCAACAATGCCCCTGTGAGAATTATAGAAGTTAATTCAAGCAGTTTACGATTCATGGCGTTTTCCTTCAGACTTTGTAGTTATCGTCCAGAGCTTTCTTGGCAGCGATCATACCTGAAGTATAACATCTTCCCAAAGACAATCCCGTCTGATGGAAAGGATAATCCGCACCGCCATAGAAAGGTCCGCCTACATTACCTGCACAGAAAAGTCCCTGGATGAGATTCCCTTCCGAATCAAGAACACGTCCGTACTCGTCGGTAATTACTCCCGATACTTCGGCAGATACTCTTATATGCTTTCTTGCACCCCAGAAAGGAGGCTTAACAATCTTATTTAAGTACTGTGCCGGCTTACCAAAATCAGTATCGTCTTTCTTGTCACAAAGCTCATTATATCTGTCTATGGAAGCCTTCATCTTCTCATAAGGAATATCAAGCTCTGCTGCGAGTTCTTCCAAAGTATCGCATCTGTGAAGATCTATTAAGCTCTTAAATACTCCCTTAACATCTTCTACCTGACCGGGAATAAACTTCTCCATTACAAAAGGAGGTACGGGACCGTCTACAAACGCCTCCTTGGGAAGAGACATATAATCGTCGTCGTAAATCATGCAGTACCAGCCTTTCGAGCCTTCGGTGTGATCCGGGTCGGTCATGCTTCCCTTATAGGAAGGCTGACTTCTTAAAATATTACCCATATATACGAAGCCGGTATACTCGTTAGTAAAGCGATCTCCGTTCATATTAAGGTATAAGAAAGGCTCTTCAAACATCAAAGCAGAGTCGAAGTCGTGCATCATCTTGGTATGACCGACAGGCTCCATCTGAGCTCCTGCGGCAATAGCCATAAGATGACCGTCTCCAGTCTTATTCTTCTGCTTCTTGTCAAACTCTGCTATGTCAGGACAGTACTTATCAACAATGGCAGGGTTGTTTGTGTAGTCACCGGTTGCAAGTATTACGCCTTTGGAAGCTTTGAACAGGATATACTTACCGTCTCCTGTCTTTCCGATAACGCCGGTAACTTTACCATTATCTTTTACAAGCTGCACCGCAGGAGTAGAGAAATAACTGTGAAGTTCAGGATTCTTCGCCTGAACGTTCTTAAGAACTTTACGTAATGCATGACATGTATTTAAGGGCTTGGGACCAATCCAGGGAGCCCAGAAATAACAGTGATCGTCACCGTAGTCGTAAGTATTGGTTCTGTCCTTCCACACTCCTGTAAAGTCTGCACTGGTGCTTCTGAATGCGCACAAACCGTCGTCTGTATGAAGAAGCTCAGCTGACTTCGCATTGTCGTCAACCTTGCTTCCGTCACCATATTCACTCTCGGAAGTAAAGCCGGCTCTGTTATAAAGCCAGATCATGGCTTCTTCTGAATGATATGCATAAGCTCTGAGCTGCTTTGTATCTGCTCTCCAGTTACAAAGGCTGTTCGTGTGGTGAATCCACTTCTCTATACCTGCCTTAGTGGAACGGCTGACAATTATCGCGGAACCGCAGTTACCCTGAGAAACTACATTTCCTTCCTTCTGAAGAAGAGCTACTCTGGCTCCTCCCTCTGCTGCAAAGCACGCTGCAGGAACTCCTGCTGCACCCGCGCCTACTACAACAATATCGTATTCCTTCACTTCATCTGCAGTAATAGTGCCTGCTTCATATGCTGAATAACTGATTTCTTCTTCTGATATTAAACTTTTCATATCTATCCATCCTTACAAAATATCTTCAAGTTTATGTTTTTTTGCCCTTCTATTCAAGTCAAAGATGGAAACTTTATTCCTAATAAGCTTTTTATTCCCAGAATAGTGATTAAGAATTATAATCTTGCTATGATTTACTACGAACACTGGTCAAAAGAACACATTATGGTACTTGTTATTATTCTGACGGTTATGTCAGGAGCATTATTTACAGTAAGCAAAAGTACCGATAAAAGAGTAACTGTTATTTTAAGATGCCTTGCCGTATCTCACTTTGTCCTTGAGATAGTTCAGGACATCCTTCTTGTTCGCGAACAGTATGATCCTTACTGGATGCTTCCTTTGCACCTTTGTAATCTTGGCATATTCGTTAATCTTGCTTCAGCTTTCAGCAAGGGAAAGGCAAGAGCCATATTCTCTGAGATATCTGTAATGCTGATTATGCCGGGAGCTCTTGGTGCGCTTCTCTTCCCCGACTGGAACTACCGTCCTTTATTAAGTCCGGTAAGTATAATCATATACGTTACTCATACTATCCTTGTGCTTATCCCGATTATCATGATTATAAGAAAGATCTGCGATATCAGATTCTCACATGTCATCTACCCTCTTATCTTCATGATTCTAATCGTACCGCCTATATATCTGGTTAATACAAAGCTTAATACAAACTATTTATTCTTAAGATTCCCGGTAGATAATTCACCTTTATCTTTTGTATATGATACTTTTACGCCAAAGTACTACATAATGCCGGGCCTTCTTATACTCCTTCTTGGAGTTCTTACAGCAGAATATCTTATCGCATATCTTATACGTAAAGTTATTTCATTAAAGCAACGATAAAGAAGTTATTAACCGGATCATATATGCGAAGTGTTCTCAGTCTGTCAGACTCTGTAACATCTATCCATTCATCGTTTGCCAGAATAAATGACTGACCTTCTTCACAAGTGGACTGGTAATATCTGTCATCCCTGTAAAAGGTTCTTCCTTCACAAATGACAGTGCCTCCGAAGTCAACAGCTATGGCAAACCCATCGACCTCAAGTTCCTCTTCCAGTTCGATGGTATAGTAGCCACTTAAATCGTAATGACCACTATATGTATACAGTTCTTCGGAGAAGTCATCGTTATAGACTGTAACGCTGATATCGGAATCCGGCTCATAAAGATATATGCCTATTGCAGACAAGCTACCGCTTTCCGAATAGTGATTAGCTACTACATTATCAAGGCTCATCCAGGTTGAATAGCAATTGCCCCATGTCAGAGAATCAGAATACTCTTCAGATATGACATAAGTACTAAGCTGAGTAAAAGGCGTATCGTAAGATATCCAGAAGAAGCCATGATCGCCCCAAGTGTCAGAATAACTGTTCTGAGCAAGCCATGCACCATTTTGGGATGCTTCAACAGCAAAAGCATCAGCAGGGAAATTATCGTTCCAGCCGACTAATACGACATCGTGATTAGAACCTGAATATGCATCTGCAATAAATGTCCTCGTGCCTCTCGTATCCTGGAAATGGGTAGGATAGATACTTACGTTGGCGGTCATTGCACCATATTCCATTATTGCTTCCTTCATGTCTGTCATGTCGGCATCTTCGTACTCCACGCACTCTGTAAGTATATAATTCTCATATCCGCCGCTTAAGTAACCCATGACAAGATTACTGTTGCCTCCTGCATCTTCAGGAGCTACGTCATCATCGAGAATGATCGTATCTTCTCTGTCAGGATCGAATATGGCAAGCGTAAGATCAACCGGATCAATATCTACACCTTCACCGGTCTGATACTTATGAGTATAGTCCATGGCTGTAACAGCGGCATATGCCCAGCAGGTACCTCCCTGCTGTTGCTGAACATACGGAGTTATTGCTTCATCAACGGATGAGAAATATAAAGGAAGGCCTGTCTCAGGATCAGTCTGACCAATCGGCTTATCGACAGGAACCACCTGCTCGGCAACACGAGAGCAGGATGACAGTAGTAATGACACTGTCAAAAAAACAGCAACTATAGTTGTTTTATAAGACTTCATTCCAAATTCACCTCGCTGATGACCGTTATTATAGACTATTTCCCCGAATATAAAAAACAAATAGCAACCCGTTATCTTGATAATAGTAATTAAAAAGCGGATAATTATTATTCTATGAGAATTAATGCAGAAGACAAAAAGTTCTATAAATTACTCCTTACTATGGCCGTTCCTATGATGATTCAAAACGGCCTCAGTAACTTTGTGTCTTTGCTTGATAATCTGATGATCGGAAGCTGCGGCACGAATGCCATATCGGGAGTTGCCATTGCCAATCAGATTATATTCGTCTTCTATCTGGTCTTATTCGGAGCGACGGCCGGTTCTGGTATATTCACTGCGCAGTATCACGGCAAAGGCGATAATGAAGGTGTACGATATACCTTTCGCTTCAAGCTTGTATGCAATACGATTATAGGCTCCCTTTGCATACTCTTCTTCCTTTTTTATGCTCCGACTCTCATAGCACAATTCCTTAAGGGTGAAGGTTCTCCCGAAGATGCTGCACAGACATTAGCTATAGGCAGTTCATACTTCAAGATAATGCTTATAGGACTTATTCCTGTTGGTATCACCAATGCTTATGCCGGAACATTACGAGACATCAGTGCCACCAAGGTCCCCATGATGGCTTCTCTTACTGCAATTGTTGTTAATCTTATCGGTAATGCGCTTCTTATTTACGGTCTCTGGTTCTTCCCCGAACTAGGTGCTAACGGAGCCGCGATAGCAACGGTTGTATCAAGATTCGTAGAACTCTTTTTCCTTATTATCTACACCGGAACGAGATCTTCCAGTTTTGTATTTATTAAGGGTGCTTTCAGGCACTTCCACGTTCCCGGTCGTCTTGTACTTACCTTTATCCCCAAGATGATTCCTTTAATGCTTAATGAGACTTTGTGGTCATTAGGTCAGACTTTCCTTAACCAGAGTTATTCTTACAGAAGCTTAAGCGCAGTTGCCGCTCTTAATATTGAATCAACAATATGGAACCTTATAGGAGTTGCCTTCCTTGCCATGGGTGAAGCAGTAGGAATCGTAATGGGTCAGATATTAGGAGAAGGACAGGAAAAGGACATTATCGGCAAAGCAGTCAAGATGCGTCGCTTTACCGTTCTCTGCGGCCTTCTCGGAGCAGCGTTCATGGTAATTATCAGCCCCTTTTTCCCGCTTTGCTACGATACAACTGCCGACATAAGAGCAATGGCTACGAAGTTTATTCTTATCTTCGCGTTCCTTATGCCTTTCTACGCATTTATGCATGCTTCTTATTTCATTATCAGATCCGGCGGCAACACCCTTATTACTTTCCTCTTCGACAGTTGCTTTGCATGGGTATTCTTAATCCCGACCGCCTACTTCTTAAGTCGCCATACGAAGATGGAAATCGTTCCCATGGTTGCTCTTGTGCAGTCGATTGAGATACTTAAGTGCTTCATTGCACAGTTTCTTGTAAAAAGCGGAATCTGGGCAAGAAAGCTGGTCAAGTAAGACTTATCCCTTATATCTTACTTCCTCATATCTGTCGATAAGCTCTGTTATAGAATTGTCTCCCTTCTCCTTCAGAACCCTTTCGATATGTCTTGGTGTAGAAGTTCTTCCGAGAGGCATACCTGCACGTATTGCTTTATGAACTTTACTGTAGAATTTCTTCCTTATCTCCTTCTCGTAGCCTTTACCAAAGTCCCTGGAAACTCTTTTGTCCTTTTTATTCTTCGACAGATTTTCAATAAGGTCTACTACGCTTCCGTCAGAATCGGCAAGCTTTCTGTCAGAAGCTACGTTGTACCTTGCCATAACAGCCCTTATTGTCGATACGATAACAATAAAGAGCGCAACTACAGCTACAAGGAAGCCGAGAAGTACGATTATCTTAAACGCGATCTGACTGATAATACTCTCTTCTTCGTAGTCCAAAGGAATATCAATGTCTCTTTCGGGTCTGCCGCCATCGCTTGGAGCATCTTTTTCCCTGAAAAGTATTCTCAGAACAAACCTTAATACTATGGCAAACAAAGATATCAATGCCTCGGTAACTTCCTCTGTCGGGAAGAAATTCAGAAGCAACAATGTTATCGCAATTCCAAGAACAATCAGAATTGTACTCATTCGGTTCTGCTTTTTGACAGAACTGACGTTTTGAGTATGCGAGCTTAAAAGATGGTAGTAAGAGACGTCGAGCACCACGTTCTGCCTTGCTACAAAATACATGGTAACTGCAAGGATGGAATTAATCAGAATTATCGTCAGGAAATCCGCTCTTTTGAAGTAAGAGATAACAATAAAGGAAAACATATTAATGGTAAGAGCAAGGTACAGCACATCGCTTCTTACGACAAAATCCTTAGAGTTATAACGCTGCTTAAGCGAATAAACCATCTGCAGGAAAGCAGAAATTATAATTGCAACCACTTCTTCTACACCCGCTCCGGTAATCGTATACACGGCAAAAACAGACAGCGCGGCAAAGGCCAGATGAGAAGCAAGCATGAGATACTGCGGCATTCTGATTCTTCTGATAATGAGGAAAGCAACAGCATAAAACACAGGAATAATAAGAAACTTAAATTCCATACTCAAGCTTGAGATATAGCCGTACATGACAAATATCTCCAACGACTGAACAGCCAGGAACATTATTAAAGACAGCATCAAATCGGATATAATACCGTAGCTGGAGAAGCGGGATTCCTGCTTAGTCATGACCTGCTACCTCCCATTTCTTCACGCCGCTTATGCCTTCATCCGTTCTCATCTGCTCCTTATGACAAGGAAGTATCCATAAGCTGTTCTTCCTTAAAGACTTAATATTCATAAGGGTATTCTTGAACTGGTCGTCTTTTCTCGGCGATATTACTACTACAAAATCATCTACAGAAGTCGAAGGAAGATATTCATCAACAAGCGCAGCGAAAGGCAGAACTTCATTAGTCATGTCTATTCTTGCCAGCTCAATACCTCTTCTTAACATATCGGAAGATGACGTATTCATCTCGAACATAACGGGAGCACCCGAAGAACAGTCTCTGCCGTTAGTATATAAAGCTGACGGGATACCGCGTTCTGCCAGCTCGCTTATATAAGAATAAGCAATACTGATAGCCGCTTCCAAAAGATCGTCCGAACGCTTGGGATTGTAGTACTCAAGATTAAGGAAAAACGTTACCTGCCTGGTAGAAGTTGACGCATTCTGGTTAACCATCAGCTCCCCTGTTCTGGCAGTAGCCTTCCAGTTAACGTTCTTCATGGGATCAAAGGGCTGATACTCTCTTATCCCTGCAAAAGCGAAAGGATCCGTAAGAAGAGTTCGCTTTGTCATTACATCCGAGAAAGTGGTCGACAGCAAAAGGTCCAGGTCTTCGCATTTAAGTCTTTCCGGCAGGATAGTAATACTGGCATCTGAAGGGAATTCACGTACAAGCTTTTCTATAAGCAGAAGATCGGAAGTAGATACGTTAACTCTGGTAAAAGAATAATAACCTCTTCTTGTACACTTAGCCTTAATCCTTCTCGTATGTCTTGAGAAAGGCTTCATGGTAAGCATATCTTCCCTGTACAAAAGATCCGACAAAGAAGTATTGGTCATATCCTGAAACTCAAGGACAGCCGGAGTCTCGAACTTCAAAATGATAAAAGGCAAAGGAAGTCTTTTGTTATTCTCAGCTACTTCAATTACTTCGATAATCTCACCGAAGTTAGCTACATTCTTTGAAAAGCTTACATCAAGAGATATCTCGTCTACAGCATGCGCTCTGTACCAGACAAGTTCCAAAAATACGAGAATAGCAATAAATATGAGAAATACAATGATCTCCATCTGATCAGAACTTCTCAGTAGGACAGGTAACCGAATCCGTGACTCTGCTGATAATATCGGCAACACGATCCCTGGCACTTACAAATGATCCGTCCTTAACGAATGAACCGGAAGAATGAACACTGATTCTATGTGCAAGAACGGGAACTGCCAGTTCTTTAAGATCGTCGGGAGTTACAAAATCTCTACCTCTTAAAAGCGCCAAAGCCTTAGCTGCCGCTACATAAGACAGCAAAGCACGAGGGCTTGCACCGACTCTGATATCAGGATCCTTACGTGTAGCTTCGATAATGCTGACAGCATACTCATAAACCTTATCGTCGACGTGAATCTTCTTTGCTTCTTCCTGCATATTGAAGATATCTTCCGGAGAAGCTACTGAAGCCAATGAAGTAAGCGGATCTTCTACCGCAAATCTCTTCAGTATCTCAATACTTTCTTCATGAGTAGGATAATCCATCTTAAGCATCATGAGGAAGCGGTCAAGCTGAGCTTCCGGGAGCGGGAAAGTACCCTGAGACTCTATTGGATTTTGTGTAGCGATAACGAGGAAGGGAGGCTTAAGCTTCATGGTCCTGCCATCTACGGATACCTGCTTCTCTTCCATACACTCAAGAAGACTCGACTGAGTTCTTGCAGTAGCTCTGTTAATCTCATCTGCAAGAAGAATATTGGTAAATACGGGACCTTCCCTGAATATAAACTCGTCCGTCTTTCTGTCAAAGTAATGAATACCCGTAAGATCGGACGGGAGAAGATCTATAGTAAACTGAACTCTTTTAAAATCAAGTGACAGGGACTGGGCAAGAGCTCTTGCAGTCTTGGTCTTACCTGTACCGGGAACATCTTCAAGAAGAACATGGCCTCCGACTATTAGTGCTACAAGCAGGTACTCTATCTGCTTATCCTTACCGACGATAACCTTCGATACGTTCTCTTTAATAGCCTTGGCAATGTCCTTATTCATGTCTGTTACCTGTACCTTCTTCTCGTTCTGACGTTGTCGTTATTCTTCTTCGAGAACCCGAGGAGAAGGAACATCAGTGACACCAGCCAGCAAATGAGCATCAGACAGCCCAACGGCACATTGTCGGACACTGTAGCCCACTCGCTTGTCCCCGGCCCTATGGCAGGCAGGAGAAGAGGCAGAATGTAGCCTATCGCCTTCAGATTCCATAAAAGGCTCACCGGAACATAAAGCAGCACCAGCGTTGCCTTCAATATCTTATCTAACATATAACACCCATTTCTTTATCAGTCGTTTTAACTTTACTCTTTATAACTCGACTAGATTATACCATTAACTTCAAATGTCAAATACCTGTTGAAATTCAGAACAGTTCCGTATACATTTCAGGTCGTCTGTCTCTGAAAACGCCCCATGACAGCCTGTCTTCCCTGTTAGACTCGAAGTCATACTCAGCGTACAAAATCTCTTCGGTTTCTCTTCCGGCGGAAGCTATAATCTCTCCCCACTGGTCTGTCATAAAGCTTGATCCGTAGAATAAAAGCTCGCTTTCCTGATTGTTGTTGTCCTTACAGGGGCTTACCTTCTCAAGTCCGATTCTGTTGGCAGCAACTACCGGGATGATATTGGAAGCAGAATGTCCCTGCATAGCTCTTCTCCAGTGTCCCATGCTGTCTACTTCAAGGATAGGCTCCTTACCGATAGCCGTGGGATAGAGGATAATATCTGCGCCCAGCAACGCCAGACTTCTTGCAGTCTCAGGGAACCACTGATCCCAGCAAATACCTATACCGATATTGCCGTATCTTGTATTAAATACTTCAAAACCTGTATCTCCGGGAGTGAAATAAAACTTCTCCTGATAGAAGTGATCGTCCGGAATATGCGTCTTCCTGTAAAGGCCGATTACTTCACCTTTGTCATTAATCATGGCAACGGAGTTATAAAGGACATTAACATCCTTTTCGTAAAAGCTTATGGGAAGAATTACCTTAAGTTCCTTAGCAACCTTAGCGAAATGCTGTACCGCATCGTTATCTTCAAGGCTCTTTGCAAAAGAGTAATAATCGTATCTTCTCTCCTGACAGAAATACTGTCTCTCGAAAAGCTCCGACAAAAGAATTATCTTCGCGCCGTTTGCTGCGGCTTCTCTTACAAGCTTATCCGCCTTGCTTATATTCTCTTCAACGCTTGTGCTGCAGCTCATCTGTATTGCTGCGACCTTTACTGTACTCATAGAATTAATCCTTTCGAGGTATCTGCTGTGTAATGCAGTGAATATTGCCGCCTCCGACAAGAATATCTCTTGCGTATACCGGAACTACTTTCCTGCCTGCGGCAACAGAAGTCATTATTTCCACTGCCTTAAGATCACTTTCCTTATTCTCCCCTCCGAACTGCGGCAGAAGAATGGAATCATTAGTGAAGTAAAAATTAACGTAGCTTGCGGCAAGTCTCTCGCCTTCTTCCCTCATATCTTCGCCTTCTTCAAAGACAAGATTCTGAAGATCTTCTTCCGTGATAAGAACAGGACAGGAAGGAATCGGAAGCTTATGTATCTTAAGCTCTCTTCCCATCGCATCCGTAACGCTCCTGAGGTAGTCATAAGAAGCTTTGGACAACTCATACTGAGGATCGTCCTCATTATCGGTCCACGCAAGAACAACTTCACCCGGAGCTACAAATGCGCATACATTATCGACATGTTCATTAGTCTCGTCGTTATAGATTCCCCTGGGAAGCCACAACACTTTCTGCGCTCCCAAAGTCCTTAGAAGCTGGTACTCAATCTCATCTTTGCTCATGGAAGGATTTCTGCCTTTACTTAAAAGACAGCTCTCAGTCACCATAAGAGTACCCTGCCCGTCGCTGTGTATACTTCCGCCTTCAAGAATGAAGTTCTTAAGATCAACACTCTCCACATCAATCTTCTCGCAGAACTTACGTGCAAGATTACAATCGTTCTCATAATCCGCATATAATCCGTCGTAGTCACCGCCCCAGGCGTTAAATCCCCAGTCGATTCCCTTAAGTTCACAGTCATCGTAGACGAACGTAGGACCGGTATCTCTTGCCCAGGAATCATCCGAATCGATTATCAGAGGAACAAAATCGAAGTTAGTATCCCCCAACTCTTCCTTAAGAGAATTAATAATGTCAGAACTTGTCATTCTGCCGAACAGAACATATAAATCTTCTGATTTTAATATCTCTTTAAAGAGCGTAACAAAAGCCTTCTGTGCTCCTGAAGGATCCTTGCCCCAGGAACCGGGACGAACGGGCCAGATCATAAGAGTAGCATCGTGCTTCTCAAATTCAGCCGGAAATCTAATTTTACTCAAGACAGTCTCTCCTTAAAGTCCGAATAACCGAATCTCTTTACAAGCTCGTAATCGCCGTCTTCCTTTAATAAAACAATATCAGGCAAAGGCATGCCGTTAAAGGTATTGTTCTTTACCATGGAATAGATGGCCATATCCTCAAATGTAAGTATATCTCCAACCTTGGGAACTTCCTTCAGTCTGTATTCGCCGATAACATCGCCTGCAAGGCAGGTTCTTGAAGCAAGACGCACCATGACGCCTTCTTCTGTCTGATCTTTCAAAGGCGGCGTATAAGGCATCTCAAGAACATCAGGCATATGGCAGGCTGCAGATGCATCCAGAATCAGCGTTGGCATATCGGGAGTATCCGCTATATCCATTACTTCCGTAATAAGAAGTCCTGCATCAAGAGCGATTGCCTCTCCGGGTTCAAGATAAACCTCAAGATCGTACTTATCCTTAATGTACTTAATCAGGCTTATAAGTCCTTCTAGATCGTAGCCGGCCTTGGTAATATGGTGACCTCCGCCCAGGTTAATCCACTTCAGGTCCTTAAAGAAGTGTCCGAACTTCTCTTCAAAGACATCAAAAGTAGCCTTCAAAGGCTCAAAGCCCTGCTCGCACAAAGTATGCATATGAAGGCCGCTGACTCCTTCGGGAAGCTCTTCCGGCATATCTTTAAGACGTATTCCGAGTCTGGACTTATAGGAACAGGGATCGTAGATCTCATGACCTTCCTGAGTCGAGAACTCAGGATTAACTCGAAGTCCGACAAGGACAGAACCGTCTTCTACATAGCGCTGCCAGCACTTCTTATGCCTTTGAAGCTGGGAAATCGAATTGAAGTATACGTGATCACATATCTTCAGTATGTCTTCCATCTCATCTTCCTTATAGGCAGGCTCGAAGACATGATTCTCCTTCCCCTTCATCTCCTCATCGGCAAGACGCGCTTCGAAAATTCCTGACGCTGTAGTACCCGCCAGGTACCTTGCTATAAGAGGATATACTCTGTACATTGAGAAAGCTTTCTGTGCCAGAAGTATCTTCGCACCGGACTTTTCCTGAACATACTCGAGCAGCTCAAGATTCTTCCTGAGCTTACTCTCGAGAACTATATAAGCTGGTGTTCTTAATTCTTCAAATCTCATGGAACAAGAACCGGATTCTCATCAACTACCCAGGGAAGTCCGTACTTATTAAGCATATCCATATAAGGATCGGGATCGAATTCGTCGGTCGTAAATACACCGGGCTTCTTCCAGATACCGTCAACCACAAGAGATGTACCAATCATGGCAGGAACACCTGTTGTGTAGCTTATAGCCTGGCTTCCAAGTTCCTTATAGCACTCCTGGTGGTCGCAAACATTATAGATATATAATGTCTTGTCCTTGCCGTCCTTCTTACCGGTGAAGATACAGCCGATATTAGTCTTACCTACAGTTCTGGGACCAAGGCTTGCAGGATCGGGAAGCAAAGTCTTGAGGAACTGGATAGGAACTATCATCTTGCCTTCGTGCTCAACGGGAGTTGTGGAAAGCATACCGACATTCTCAAGACACTTCATGTGTGTAAGGTAGCTCTGACCGAATGTCATGAAGAATCTTATTCTCTTAATCTCAGGGAAATTTCTTCCCAAAGCTTCAATCTCCTCGTGGTGAAGAAGGTACATATCCTTCATTCCTACCTGAGGGAAATCGTATTCTCTCTTAATCTCCATGGGCTTGGTCTCAACCCACTTGCCGTCCTCCATGTAGCTTCCGTTAGCGGATACTTCACGAAGGTTAATCTCAGGATTGAAGTTAGTAGCGAAAGGATAACCGTGATCGCCGCCGTTGCAGTCGAGAATATCGACAGTATCAATCTGATCGAAGTAATGCTTCTTGGCATATGCTACAAATACGGAAGTAACACCGGGATCGAATCCTGTTCCGAGAAGAGCAGTAACCCCTGCTTCCTTAAACTTCTCTTCGTAAGCCCACTGCCATGAATAATCGAAATATGCAGTAAAGCCCTTCTCCTGACATCTCTTCTCATAGATTTCTCTCCACTCGGGATCGTCAGTATCTTCAGGCTCATAGTTGGCAGTATCGATATAGTCTACCTTGCACTCAAGGCATGCATCCATGATTGTAAGGTCCTGATAAGGAAGTGCTACATTAAGAACAGCATCAGGCTTGAACTTGCTTATAAGCTCTACAAGCTCATCCTTGCTGTCTGCATTAACACCTACAGTCTTTATCTTAACGGGAGTATTGCTAGCTTCTATTCTTGCCTTTAAGTCTTCACACTTGGAAAGTGTTCTTGAAGCTATAATGATCTCCTCAAAACTCTTGTGGTTCTGGCAGCACTTCTGAATTGCCACCTGTGCTACACCGCCGCATCCGATTACCAATAATCTTGCCATTCTCATATCCTCCTTATTCGTTAATTGTTGTTCTCTTCTTCTTTAAGCATATCTTCAACATATCTGGGGAGCATAAATGCACCGGAGTGAAGATGTGTCGTATAGTACCAGGTCTTAATATCTCTTGCTTCCCACTTCTCGGGATCGAAGTCTCTAATCGGGTGATACTTCTTGGAAGCAAATCCGAAGAGCCAGTAGCCCGAAGGACATGTGGGAATATGTGCCTGATATACCTTCATGACGGGGAAAGACTTAACCGCCTTCCTGTGCATGGCTCTGCAGTTAACTTCGTCTTCATCGAAGAAGGGGCTTCCATGCTGGTAAACCATTATTCCGTCATCGTGCAAAGCCTTGAAGCAGTTGCCGTAGAATTCCTTTGTAAAAAGTCCTGCTTCGTGACCCGTCGGATCTGTAGCATCGTTGATAATAAGATCGTACTTATCCTTGCACTTTCTTAAGAATCTTAAGCCGTCCTCGTAGTAAAGTCTTACTCTTACATCCTCAAGGCCTATTGCATTGTCGGGGAAATACTTACGGCAGACATCAACAAACATCTTGTCGGGCTCTGCTATATCGATTACCTCAATCTCCTTGTAGTGAGACAGCTCTCTGGCAACACCGCCGTCACCGCCACCTATTACAAGCACACGCTTAACGTCAGGGTGAACTGCCATGGGTACATGAACGATCATCTCATCGTATGTAAACTCCTCCTGCTCGGAGAAGATAACATTACCGTTGGAGGTAAGAAATTTACCGAATTCGGGAGATTCAAAGACATCTATTCTTTGAAACTCACTCGTATCACTGTAAAGATGCTTATTAACTCGTAAAGCCATCTTAACGTTATTCGTATGCATCTCTTCAAACCAGAATTCCATCGGATTGGATGACATGTATCTTTCCCCCTTATAGGTAATTATTTAAGAACCAAAAGCTCTGTAATATCTTCGCTGGCCGGACCCTGCATAGAGCAGCCCTTCTCCTTTGCGGTCTTTATGTAGTCAAGGATGTCGGAAGTAATGATCTCGCCTGGAGCCAGAATCGGGATTCCGGGCGGATAACACATAACAGACTCTCCGCATATTCTTCCTATAGTCTGCTCTATCGGAAGCTTCTCCTTGCTGGCATAGAATGCTTCCTGTGGAGTAGCCTTAACAATAGGCGTCACATACTCGGCACAGAAGAAATTGCCTTCGGGCTTTGCATAAAGACGAGCTATGTCATTTAGTGCTCCGGCGAGTCTTTCTATCTCCTGTATTCTGTCGCCTATCGATACATAGGCAAGTACATTTGAAAGGTCACCGAACTCCATCTGTATGTCGTATTCTTCACGAAGAAGGTCGTATACCTCAATTCCGGTAAGACCTATTCCTCTTGTATTAATAACAAGCTTTGTAATATCAAAATCATATACGCTGCTGCCGTTTATAAGCTCTGAACCGAAAGCATAAAAGCCTTCAATCTCATTTATCTCTTCTCTTGCATAGGCAGCCATATCGCAGACTTTAGCGAAGCTCTCCCTGCCCTTCAAGGCAAGATTACGTCTGCTGATATCAAGGCTTCCCAAAAGAAGATAAGAAGCACTTGTAGTCTGTGTAAGATTAACGATATTACTTACGTAGCCCTCATCTACTCTTTCTCCCGTAAGAAGAATAGAGCTCTGTGTAAGAGATCCACCAGACTTATGCATGCTTATGGCGGCCATATCAGCTCCGGCCTTCATGGCATTCATAGGAAGGCCTTCACCGAAGTAAAGATGCGTACCATGAGCTTCATCTACAAGGGCAAGCATATTATTCTGATGAGCCAGATCAACAATCGTCTTAAGGTCGGAACAGATTCCATAGTAAGACGGATTATTAATCATGATCGCCTTAGCATCAGGATTCTGAGCAATAGCTTCCTTAACATCTGCTATCTCCATTCCGAGAGGAATACCGAGCTTGGTATCTACCTTGGGATCGATATAAACGGGAATCGCACCACAAAGAATAAGAGCATTAATAGCACTCTTATGAACATTTCTCGGCATGATAATCTTATCGCCTCTCTTGCAGGCGGTAAGAACCATTGACTGAACGGCACTTGTAGTACCACCGACCATCATGAAGGCATGCTTGGAGCCGAATGCATCAGCTGCAAGTTCCTCTGCTTCCTTAATAACGGATACAGGGTGACACAGGTTATCCAATGCCTTCATCGAATTAACGTCTATCTCAACGCACTGAATTCCGAGGAAGTCCACGAGTTCCTTGTTGCCTCTTCCCCTCTTATGCCCGGGCACGTCAAAAGGGACGACTCTTTGTCGTCTGAAGCTCTCTATAGCCCTGTATAAGGGCGCTTTTTTCTGTCTTTCAAGATCCATCAATCTCTCCAATACAACAAAAAGCAGCTCATCTTCATAAGATGAACTGCCTTAGATTCGGTAATAAGCATTGACCGGCTCTCCAAGAGGCAGCGCATCAGCATTGGTTATAAGTAACCATCTTACAAAATTGGGCTCTTAACCCAGTTTAATAATCGTGGTGCTCTTCCACCACGTGCGGCACCGACCTGCCCCGTCCGACGAGCGTTAAACACAGAAATCAAAATCCGTGTTCGGTCTATTTA
>JAKSRK010000042.1 GCA_024403655.1 Saccharofermentans sp.
GTCGTCAATGAACCTCTCAAGCCACTTGGTATGCTCAAGCTGACGGGTGATAGCCTCGTGCTTGTGATCGTTTTCCGTTTTAAGGAAATCGACTTCTCTGGACAGCTGCTCACAGGTTCTTTTTAATTCTTCGATTATGTTGTTCTTTTGCTCGACTATGAGCTTATAGCCTTCGATTGTATCGTAGTAATCCAGAAGCTGAGTGGAGTTATCGTTCTCCGGCTTAGGTGTATCTTCATGGAAACCGATAAGTACTGAGACTATAGGCTGAATAGAGCTGTAACGGAACTCGGTATACTTTCCGGCCATGATGCGGTCGATTGTACCGACGGGTACGCCTGACTCTTCGGAGAGTCTCTGATTGGAAAGTCCGAGAGATTGTTTTCTGTTCTTACACCACTGAATAAGATCAGTGGAATTCATACTCATTACATGCGAAAGATAAGTATCGTCACTTCGTATCTGCATAAATTCTGTCTCCCCGTTACTAACATATCTGAAGTTCTGTGCTTCGCCAGTGTGTGTTGAACTTAACCCATAATCAGATAGCCTTAGAGCATGTACAGCAGCACCAACGTTACCCAAATATAACACTATTGCTGATGTATTGACAGTATCTAAATCAGATAAAAGCAAGGAGGATCAGAAAATGAAGTTGACGTTTTATCAGTGTGACATCTGCGGCAAGGTAATCGGTGTTATAGATGATGTCGGTATTCCGACTGACTGCTGCGGACAGACGATGCATGAGATAGCTGTTAACATGACAGACGGTGCAGGTGAGAAGCATCTTCCCGTATTTGAAATCAGCGGTAATAAAGTCACTGTTAATGTAGGAAGCATACCTCACCCGATGACAGAACAGCACAGCATTCTCTGGGTAGGACTTCGCACCTCTACTGGTTTTCATTTTAGGAAACTAAACCCCGGTGATGCTCCGGAAGCGAGCTTTATGTTGTGTGACGGTGAGTGTGTAGAAGCGGTTTTATCGTTCTGCAATATTCATGGACTTTGGTGTAAGAAGAAGGAGGCGTGCAAGAGATGAGTATCTTCAGAGCAAGTTCTTATAGAAGCTTCAATTCGATTGATTCGACTCAAGCTGACAGCAGACCGAGAATTCATGTCTTTACTCTTATATATTCGGTGCTGATACCGCTTATTATCGGAAGTTTCTCGGCATTGCTGACCATGGGAGATATGCAGGTATATGAGACTCTTACAAGGCCTCCTCTGTCACCTCCCGGATGGATGTTTTCCGTTGTATGGACTGTTCTTTACGTGCTGATGGGATTGGCGTCATATTTTGTCTGGACTGCCTTCGCCAATCCCATCAGGAAGATGATAGCGATGAGATTTTATGTAGTGCAGCTGCTGATGAACTTTCTCTGGCCGATACTGTTCTTCACATATTCGCTCTATCTGTTATCGTTTGTCTGGCTTCTTACCATGTGGGATATGATACTGATCTGCATGGTTAAGTTCTATAGGATACGTAAAGTCGCCGGCGTATTCATGGGAATTGTTTTGGCGTGGACAACATTCGCAGCGTACCTCAATTGCGCTTATTTAATCCTTTGACACTCTTCCTATATAATCCCCCCATAGATGAAGACCGGAGCTGGTGCCTGAGCTCCGGTCTTCGTTATTAATTCTTTGTGATTCTGTATAAGGTTACGTCGAATATTCCGTATCCTATCTCATTCGGGTAGGGCAGTATGTATTCGTCAATTTCCTCTATAGTTATATTCTCGGGAGTATTGAAATAGTATTCATAGAATTCGTATGGGTCTAATTGTGATAATTCAAAATCGAATGCACTGAAGATATATACTTCATCGGTGTAGTCCCAGACATCGTCTCCGTTATGGAGATAAGTCGTATTATCGCCGAATACGTCGAAGTTGGGAAGCACCGTGAAAATCTCATCAGTGACATAGTGCTTGGCATCAGGGAAATAATACGAAGACACACCAAGGGCTTCTTCGTAGAAGTCTATGAACTGAATTTTGCCGTCGGTCATGGCAGTGATGTCTGCTACCATTCTGTCTCTGTCGCTCATCCTGATTATCTGCATTTCGGATACTGTATTTACCGCGAAAGAAAACACGCACAGAATACTGATGACAGCTGTGGGGAATTTCTTATTCTTGCAAAGAGTGGCGATGCTTGCTAGAACGACTATTCCGGCTCCTGACAGAGTATAAAAATAACGACGGGTAAAAATGGGTAAAAACAATTCTGTTACAAGATAAAAACCGGTAACAGACATAAAGACGATAAGGAGAAGATAAAACACTTTCCCCGGATTTTGCCAGCCGTTCTTGATGTCTTTGATCTCAATCAGGTCCAACAAGGAGCGTGCTTCTTTAATTCTGTCTTTCCTGATGAATACAATGATGTTGATAAGCGGAAGCAAGAAGATAAAGAACAATACAGGCAGCGACAGGAGGATATCTTTAAGATTACCTGTATTTCCTAAGAAGACCAAATACAGAGCATAAGGCCATGTACCTTTGTTTGACCAGAAGTGATCGGAGACGTTTTTTGTCTGAGTAAGAAGTACTATAAGCCAAGGAATAAAGAGAATTGCTACTGTTATGCCGCTAATAAGGAATCGCTTAAAGACAACCATATTCTTCTTAATGAGAGCGAGGATGATGGTTGTAGCATATATGCAAAATGCTGCTATCAGCGAGACATTATGCGTATACATACATAGTATGGAAAACACCGAGAATTTAACCAGCTCGGAAAGCTTTTCTTCAGTATATGCCGATACAGCATACACAAACATTCCTGTAGTAAGTGCATATGCAAGGACAGTCGGTCTTATTGCTACTCCCAAATAGAAGTTGTAAGAAGAGGTAAGAAAGAGTATGGCGGCAGCATAAGAGCATGCCTTACCGAAGATTCTTCTTATGGGAAAGAATGCAAAAAAGAACTGCGAGCATATCAAAATGAGAGTAAAGCTACGACAAGCGATAATGTCTGTTCCAAAAACTGAAGAGTATAGTTTAAGTACTACTGAATAAAGTGGAGGACTGTAGTCGACCTGTAAAAAATCAAACAATTCTTTCCACGAATGACGGTTCAGAAAATATTGATATGCATTATCGTAAGAAACACATTTTTGAGTGCAAATAACAAGGAACCAAACAATAAAAAGCAAGCTGAAAAGAATGCTTAATAACAGACTTTTCAATTTTGATTCTTTTGTTATGAAACTATTCCTATCCAATTTAAGCTACCTTCTTTACATTAATAATCCAGCGTATCACGAAGTTTTTATAATCCGGTATAGCGTTATGTCATATATTCCGTAACCGATCTCATTGGTGTAAGGCAATATATATGTGTCAATTTCCTCTATTGCTATGTCTTCGGTGCTATCGAAGTAGTAGTAATAGAATTCGTAAGGATCTAATTGGTAAACATCAAAATCAAAGGCGCTGAAGATGTATACCTCATCAGTGTAATCCCAGACATCATCTCCATTATGAAGGTAGGTTGTATTATCGCCAAATACGTCGAAGTTAGGAAGAACAGTAAAAGTCTCGTCGGTAACATAGTGCTCGGCTTCAGGAAAATAGTAAGTAGTTACGCCAAGTGTCTCTTCGTAGAAGTCTATAAACTTGGGTTTGCCGTCGGACATAGAATTAATATTCTCGACCATTCTATCTCTGTCGTTCATTCCTATTATCTGCATTTCGGATACTGTATTAACCATAAAAGATAACATGCAAAGAACACTGATAATTACTGCAGGGAATCTCTTATTTCTGCAAAGAGTTGCAAGTCCTGATAAAACAACAATTCCGGCTCCGGAAAAAATGTAAAAGTAACGTCTGGCAAAAATAGGTGCTACAAATTCGGTTACGAGATAAAAGGCAGTAACTGATATTACGATGAGCATAAGAAGATAGACAATCTTTCCGGTATTCTGCCATCCCTTTTTTATGTCCTTGACTTCAAAAAGTTCCAGTACGGAACGGGCAGTTTTGAGTTTATCCTTTTTGATGAATACAATGATGTTTATTAGAGGAAGAACAAAGATAAAAAGCAGTACGGGCATCGCAAGAAGTCCGGACTTAAGGTTACCTACAAAGCCTAATAGTGCCAGATACAATGCGTAAGGCCAGGTATCATTGCTTGACCAGAAATGGTCGGATACGTTCCCCATCTGAGTAAGAAGAACTATAAGCCAGGGGATAAATAGGAGAGCCACTGAGACTCCGCTTATAAGGAACTTCTTAAAGACGTCCATATTCTTCCTGATGAGAGCGAGGATGATAGTTGTAGCATATATGCAAAACGCTGCTATCAGCGAGACATTATGCGTATACATGCAGAGTATGGAAAATACCGAGAATTTTATCAGTTCGCTAAGCTTTCCTTCTGTATATGCTGATACTGCATATACAAACATTGCTGTGGTAAGAGCAAATGCAAGAATGGTAGGTCTTATTGCTACTCCAAAATAGAAGTTATATGAAGAGGTAAGAAAGAGTATGGCAGCTACATAAGAGCATGTCTTACCGAATATTCTTCTTATGGGAAAGAATGCAAGAAAGAACTGGGAACAAAGCAAAATAAGGCTTAAGGAACGGTATGCGATAATGCCTGTTCCAAAAAACGAAGTATATAGCTTAAGTACTACAGAATAAAGCGGAGGACTGTAGTCGACCAGGATAAGGTCAAACATGTCCTTCCATGAATGAAGATTAAGAAAATACTGATATGCATTGTCGTAGGATGTGCATTTCTGGGTGCATATCAGCAGAAACCATATAGTTAAAAGCAGGCTGAAAAGCAGGCTTAAAAGCAAACTCTTTGTTTTGGATTCCTTTGCAAAAAAATCTTTCTTATTCAAAATAGTCTATCCTTGTTATTTTCTCTGTTTAAACCCTTATGCACGGTTTATACTTTAATACTTCTTCAAAAAAAGCATGTGAATCTATAGCGACTGTATTGCCACCCGTGATTAGGTCGATACCATAAGCATTAAGAGAATCAGAGCAAATATATACCAGCCCAGATACGGAAATAAGTTCCTCGAGAATTCCTCCGGAGGAGAGTAGCTTAACTGCCGAACCGTTTATAAGTAGCACAAGATTGTCGGATGTTGCCTTAGATATAAGGGTATCGAGAAAGGTGGCAAGTAAAGTCCTGCCGAAGTCATTATCATCTCCGTAATAGTCATGAGAAATAAGAACTGCTAATTCTTTTGCGGAATCATCTATTTCAATCTCGTGAAATACTTCTATCTCAGTATTATTTTGATTTCTGTTCATCGAACTCACTCCGATCTTCCGACAGGAAACGCATGGAACGCTGGATAGAATTTTTGGCTGTACCCCAGGGCTTGTCTGTATTCCTGTAGTCGAACTTCAGTGTGAACCACTCAACATCGTCGATTAAGGCTTTGAATCCTTCTTCATTAGTCTTTGCAAGAAGAGGCAGGAAGTCTGCAGCTTCGTTCTGCGAAAGTTTACCGGCAGCGGTTCTCAAAAGAACAGCCACATGAGGAAGACAGTGGTGATGGGAAGTAAACTTATCCTTGAAAGCCGGATCCTTTGCGAAAAGATGCATTACAACTTCAGAATAGCGATCCATAGTATAGTTTACTTTCTCGCATATAGGGCATGACTTGGTTCTCGCATCAATCTTGTCGGCAATGGCATTAAGCTTGGCCTTATAGTCGCTGTTACGCCCCTTAAGTAGAGTAGCCTTGCCCGGAGCTGCGTTATTAAGAAGGGGAGTCAGCTCATCCTTATAGTCCTTTAGATGCGTATGAAGCATAAGCCCCAGGCCTAAACGGTTAGTCTCCTTTAGGTTAAGTTTACCCATATGCTCGGGACAAAAGCCGGTCTTATTGGTAATAACTCTGGTATCAGGCTCCATAAGAGAGGGGCCGAGATAGTATTCAAGATAATCATTCTCAACCTTCTTCTTGAGGGAGCAAAGAGGACATTCTACGTCCGATTCATATGCTTCGTTTACGGGAATGGTATATATCTTTTCTACGCTCATATAACCTCCTTTGAGTGCAAAAGCCTGACGGCTCTGACGTTAATAGCAACTATAGTTATGGAAGTAAATTCCTCGATTGTACTTCCGATTTTTTGCTGTACTTCAAGAAGAACACTCTGCGCATCGTAGCCGTACAAAAGCGCTATCTCGAGGCTTACGACAACTCCGATAGTTCTTGTCTCGGTTTTAAAACCGTCTATACATCCTACGCCGGGGATCTTACTTACGACTATCCTGATAAGATCAAGCAAAGCATCATCTGAGATGGAGTATGATCCCAAAGAAGAGAAGGTAGGACGAACCATAGTCCTGTCGGAATCCGAATCTGTCGGGATTGGTGTCTTGTCGAGCTCAAGTCTTTTTCTAATCAAGCTTAGGGGGTCGGAAAAGTAGCCTGAGAACTCATGCTTAATCTCCATACTCGGAACGGGAATGGTATGCATTCCCTCTGTCATACGGGTATTTCTGGCGCTTCGTCTCTCTTCCTCTGTAGACACATCTTCGATTCGGATAAGCATTGAAGGCTGATGAAGCCAGAGATTATTGCAAATCTTGGAAAGCATTGAATCACTGGTTCCAAGAATCATAAGAGCATCTGGGTGGTTCTCTATAAGAGCTCTTCTCATGACGGAAGATCTCAGGTCATCCGCAAAAAGAGCCTGACGTACAGATTCCATCTTGGTTGGGGCCTTTTTGGCAGAAGTTCCTGCAACGATGCGGCTTCCGTTGATGAGAAGCCCGTCGTCAATCAGATACCTGATATCATTGGCTTTTGCTACTGATATTGCTCTTGTGCTTTTACCCGTACCGGACTGACCGACAAAAGCTATTACCGCTATGCGCGACAAAGCCTCCCGGGCGAGATTCTCATTACTGACGATATCATCAAGGGAAAGCTCGGGAGTGGCTCTGTGTGACTTGTCTTCATGTGAAAATGGTGTCTTTCGAAGCGTAGAACGAAGTTCGGGGATAAGTCTTCGTCCCCGATCGATCATTGTAGGCTGCTGCTCTTTGACAGCATTATTAGGGTTCTTATGTTCTACGCTGTCGGACATCAGTTATCCCAGTTGTGATAAACTTCCTGGATATCCTCGTTCTCTTCCATCATGTCGAGCATCTTCTCGAGAGATACTGTGATACTCTCATCAGTTACTTCTGCGGAAGTTGTTGCAACTGGACCGAGGCTTGCATCAAGGAAAGTGTAGCCTTTCGCTTCAAGTGCATCTTTTACGGCATAGTAGTCGTCAGGTGCAATATCTACTTCATAATATTCGTCTTCTGAAGCAAAGTCAGCAGCACCGCAATCGAGTGCGTCCATCATAACAGTATCTTCGTCTTCAAAATCTTCCTTGGAGATGAGGATAACGCCCTTTTCTTCGAAGATGAATGAAACGCTTCCTGTAACACCCATGGCTCCGCCGAACTTGGAGAAGATGTGACGAACGTCAGCAGCAGTTCTATTACGGTTGTTTGTAAGTGTACGAACCATTACTGCTACTCCGCCGGGACCGTAACCTTCATATGTGATTTCTTCGTAATCTTCGCCTTCGCCTGCACCTGCAGCCTTCTTGATAGCTCTGTTGATGTTATCGTTAGGCATGTTTGCAGCCTTGGCCTTAGAGATTACATCCTTAAGTCTTGAATTACCGTCAGGGTCGGGACCGCCAGCCTTAACTGCTACTGCGATTTCCTTGGCGAGTTTGGTAAACACCGCACCCTTTGCAGCGTCCGATGCTTCCTTCTTTCTCTTGATGTTATTCCATTTAGAGTGACCTGACATAAATACCTCCGTGTCAATTAAAATTCTATATATTAAATAGGTTTAATAAAGAAAACGATATACAGCTGTTATGCACAAAGCGGCAATCATTATACCAAAATAAATAATTCCTGCATATTTATCCTGCTTCTTTCCCTTGCAAACCGCTCTTACGATACAGTAGGCCACAGGGAAGATGAACACAAAGAAAGAACGTCCCTTGGGACAGAGAACATATTCAAAAGTAGAAGCACCGGCGAAAGTAAGATCCATATAAAAATCGTCCATGCCGTACTTCTTACCTGAGATTTTAAGCAAAAGAAGAGTAAGAAGAGGGAAGGCGGCGACTACTCCGATGAAGCGGGCAGCAGCTACTGCCATATTCCCCTGGGAAGGGAAGAGATACATAATAACGTAAGCAACCGCACTTAATACGACTGAAATTCCTGCTAAATGAATGAAGCCTTTGAACGTATCGTAATAAATCATCATTGCGGGAACGACTGTACACATTACAATCATGAAAAGGATTGCGTAAATCATGTAGAGTATAAAGAAACTCTCGTGGATGACAACACATGCGATGGCATCAATTGTTGAAAGGGCAGTGAGTAAGAAAACGACTCCCGTAAGACTCTCTATCTTAGAGTAACGTGACGCAATAGGAGCTCCGCAGTAACGGCACTTACCCTTGAGAAAGAGCCAGCTGAAGAGAGGAACCAGATCCTTGGCAGCGAGCGTGTGACCGCAAGTCATGCAGTTGGATCTGCCCTTGGATATAGTACGACCGGCAGGAAGACGGTAGATAACAACGTTTAAAAAGCTTCCAAGCACAATGCCGAAAAGCAGTGCAAATACAGCATAATATACATGCAAAAAAGTGAATATACTCATAACTACAAGCCTCCGTGAAAGTTATAATAACACAAAATTAGCTTACATTCTTATATAAAGTGTATTAATGAGAAAATAATAAAAAAACTTGTTTTTTGTCATAGCCTGTTGTATAGTTTGAATACATATTTGGGTAAATTTGAGGCATAATGCGCTCTTTTGACGGAAGTCGATTTCTTGAATATGTTCTAGAGTTTAACGTTAGATTTTGGAGGACATAACATGCAGAAGAGATTAGGAGACATTCTCATTGAGAGCGGATTCCTGACAGCTGCAGAATTGGCCGAAGCGTTAGGAGTTCAGAAGGAAAGCGGAAAGAGACTCGGTGAAGTTATTACTGAGATGGGCTTGATGTCTGAATTCGATATATTGCGCGCGGTCTCCAGCCAGTACAGTTATCCTATCATCGATTTGTCCAGCATTGATGTCGACTCGAAGGCTACTGCTCTTCTTGACGAGAAGTTCTGTGAAGAGAATGTTGTAGTACCCATCGGTTTCAATGACGATAAGCTTGTTGTTGCTATCGATGACCCGCTTAATATTCTTGTTCAGGACGATCTTCAGTTCCGTACGGGATATGAGATTGATCTTATGCTTGCTACCAGAACGGGCATCATGGATACAATCCATGCAACATACGGTAGAGAGAGTGCTCAGCAGGCAGCTCAGGAGCTTGATGCTGATCTTTCCGATGATGATCTTAGTGGTCTTAGTGATGAGATAACTGAAGCAGTTAACAGTGCTCCCGTTGTTAAGCTTGTTAATTCAATGATTGATATGGCCATAAGGTCAGGATCTTCAGATATTCATATCGAACCCATGGAAACCAGAATCAGGGTTCGTATCCGTATCGATGGTGTTATGCAGGAAGTTATGTCTTCTCCCATTAATGCCAAGGATGCAATTATTACAAGAATTAAGATTCTCGGTGGAATGAACATCGCCGAGAAGCGTATTCCTCAGGACGGTCGTATTCAAACTGAGATCAACGGAGAGAAGGTAGACATGCGTGTATCTATTCTTCCTTGTATCACAGGTGAGAAGACCGTTATTCGTATTCTTGCCAAGAATGACGGTAACCTTAACAGAAAGTATCTCGGAATCAGTGATCATAACAACGAGATGATTGATAAGATTGTTAAGGTTCCTCAGGGTATCTGTCTTATCTCCGGTCCTACTGGTTCCGGTAAGACAACTACTCTTTATACTCTTCTTGCCGAGAAGAATGATGACGAGACAAATATTATTACAGTTGAGGACCCTGTCGAGATTCGAATCCCCGGTCTTAACCAGGTACAGGTTAATGCCAAGGCGGGTATGACATTCGCAAGTGGTCTTCGTTCTATTCTCCGTCAGGACCCTGATATTATCCTTGTCGGTGAGATTCGAGACGGTGAGACAGCAGAGATCGCGATGAGAGCTGCAATCACCGGACACCTTGTTTTCAGTACAATCCATACAAATGATGCTGTTTCTTCAATCAACAGACTTATCGATATGGGTCTTGAACCTTACATGGTATCTTCTGCTCTTATCGGAGTTGTTGCTCAGAGACTTGTAAGACGTATCTGCACAGAGTGCAGAAAGTCATATGATCCAGATGAGTACGAGAGAGAGACTCTTAAGCTCGAACCCGGACAGAAGCTTTATCATGGTGAAGGCTGTCCTGAGTGTAACGGCAGTGGGTATAAGGGACGTATCGCTATTCATGAAGTTGTTATTATCACCAAGGGCATGAAGACTCTTCTTGAGAAGAGAGCAAGCGAAGAAGAAATGAAGCAGCTTGCTATAAAAGAAGGAACACTAATGCTAATAGATTCTGCTGCAGCGCTTTGCCTTGAAGGCATTTCAACTGTAGAAGAGATGAACAGAGTTGCTTATTCAGTAGACGGCTAATCAGGAGGTTAATTAACTGTGGAAGAATTTAGCTTAACAATGGATGCCATTTTGGCAGAAGCAGTAAAGAGAGGAGCTTCTGATACACATATCACTGTCGGACTGCCCCCTATGATCAGAGTAAGCGGTGAGCTTATGCCGCTGAGTAATCAGATATTGACAGCGGCTGATACAGAGTTTCTCTGTAAGTCTATGATTGATAAGTCACGACAGCAGTATCTTGCTGAGCGTGGTGAGATTGACTTCTCATACGTTGTTGCCGATTACAGCAGATTCAGATGTAATATCTACAAGCAGAGAGGTGCATTTGCTCTTGCTGCAAGAACCATTACAAATGAGATTCCTACATGTGAGAGACTCGGACTTCCTGCACTCTTCAAGGAGATTGCACTTAAGCCCCGTGGACTTATCCTTGTTACAGGTCCTACGGGATCCGGTAAGTCTACTACTCTTGCCGCAATGGTTGGACATATCAACAGTGTTAAGAAGTGTCATATCCTTACTCTTGAGGAGCCTATCGAGTATCTTCACGAGCATGGTGAGGCAATGATTAACCAGAGAGAAGTTCACGAAGATACACTCTCCTTTGCAAACGCACTTAGAGCCGCTCTCCGTGAAGATCCTGATGTTATTCTCGTAGGAGAGATGCGTGACCTTGATACAATCGGTACTGCTATAACAGCTGCTGAAACAGGTCACTTGGTTATGTCAACACTTCATACATCAAGTGCATCAGATACTGTTAACCGTATCATCGACGTATTCCCGCCTCACCAGCAGGATCAGATCAGAGTTCAGCTTGGATCTATCCTCATCGCGGTAATCTGTCAGACACTTGTACCCAAGATTACAGGAGGTCGTTGTGCAGCATTTGAGATTATGATTGCAAATGACGCTGTACGTAACAACATTCGTGAAGGTAAGACTTATCAGATTGACAGTACAATCGCTACAAGTCTTTCAGTTGGAATGTGTCCTCTTGATTTCTATCTTGCCGAGCTCGTTAAGCGTAAGATCATTTCCAGAGAGACTGCTGTTTCAAGATGCAGATTTCCTGAAGATCTTAAGAGATATATCAACAATGTAGGCGGTCCTGCCAACAGCCCGTTGTTCGGAGATCTTGATTTCGCTTAATTTTCAAAAAGAAATAAAACAGGAGGATTATGATATATGGCAAATTTCAGATATCAAGTTCTTGACAATGCGGGCAAGCAGTCATCAGGTGTCCTTGACGCTCAGAGTATCGCTGATGCATCAAGACGTCTTAAGGCTGAAGGCAAGTATGTCTTAAAAGTCGAACTTGATAAAGGCCCTGGATTATTGAACATGGAAGTTGGTAGTAAGAGACTTAATACCAAGGAACTTGTTCTTATTTCAAGGCAGTTGTCCTCGCTTTTATCTGCAGGTATTACAATTATCAGATCGCTTGATATGTTGTATCAGCAGGTGGAAACGAAGAAGTCTAAGAAGTGTGTTGGTGAAATCTACGAGGCTATTCAGTCCGGTAAGACACTTTCCGATGCATTCAGGGATCAAAAAGAGGTTCTTCCCTCAATCATGATCAGTATGGTTGCTGCTGGTGAGGAATCCGGTCGTCTCGATGAGATTATGGCTAGACTTGCTGATCACTTCATGAAGGAATCCAAGTTGAAGAATAAGGTTTCTGCTGCGATGGTATATCCTAAGATTCTTTTCTTCTTAACAATTGGTATTACTGTCGGATTGATGACTTTCCTTGTTCCCGGTATTGCTCAGACAATCAACGAACTTGGTGGTGAGCTCCCCGGACTTACAAAGTTTATCATGGGTGTTTCAGATTCATTGGTTCACTATTGGTACGTTTACGTAATAGTAATCGGTTCGGCTGTCTATGGATTCCAGACATGGAAGAACAGCGAGAAGGGTTCAATGCAGTGGGCTCACTTAATGCTTACAATGCCTATTGTAGGTAAAGCAACAAAGATGACAGCCGCTGCTCGTTTCTGCAGAACAGTTTCTACTCTTCTTAAGTCTGGTATTTCAGTTCTTTCTTCTATAGAGATTACTGCAGCTTCTCTTGATAATAAGATTCTTGAAAAGAAGCTTGGTGAAGCTAGACTTGAAATCAGAAAGGGTACTTCACTTTCTAAGTCCATCAAGGGTATTACAGAATTCCCGCCCATGATTTATGCTATGACAGCTATCGGTGAAGAGTCAGGTACTTTGGACAGCATTCTTGAAAAGGCTGCTGATTTCTTTGAAGACGAAGCTGATGCAGCTACTACTAAGATGACAACGGCTCTCGAGCCTATCATGCTTATTGTAATGGCTATTCTTGTCGGTCTTACTGTTGGTGGTATCGCAATGCCTATCTTCACAATGGCCGGTAATATCATGTAATACGGAAGGAGAATATTAATGGGTATTTTATCTGGTGGAAACACTCAAAACTTAGTAATAGATACATCTAGCAATGATGTTAAGCTGGCTGTAGGTACTTACAATAAAAACGGTAACATTTATATAGATAAGGCTGGTATTGTACCTCTTGAGTCTGACTCAATTTCTGATGGTGCAATTTCTGATTCCTTCGGTGTTATCATGGCCATCAAGCATGCATTCGCTAGACTTGATATAAGAAATAAGAATTGCATTGTCACAACAGATGGTGCTTTCGTTCATACAAGAGATCTTGAGCTTCCTAAGGTTAAGCCTGATCAGCTCGACGACATGGTTCGTTATGAGGTTATGGGTCAGGGTACCAATAAGGATATGAACATCGAGTATATTGTTTACGGTCAGACAAAGGATATGGAGACAAACGCTGACAAGCTTCAGATTAGAGCTACAGCTGTTCCTACTGAAACAATTTCCGATTACAGAGAGTTCATTAAGAGTATCGATCTTAATCCTCTTGCGATGGATGTAAATTCCAATGCAGTAAGAAAGCTTTTCAGTTCTGGTATTGCTAACGGCAATATAAGTATTAATCAGTCAACATTAATGCTTATTGAGCTTTCAGGAAGCACAACAACAGTAACAATTCTTGATAAGGGATTCCCTATTCTTACAAGAAGACTTCAGTTTGGTCATAGCAATATCAGACAGGTTGCTGAGTCTATCAAGAAGATGCAGGGTGGTGGAGACAATCAGTCTTCTCTCGCAAGAAGACTTAACATTACTAAGTCTGATGCAGACTCCGCTGTGCCTGTTGAGGATATCGATGTGTGGCACGAATCACTTAATGATGTTCCTTCTTTGCAGAGTGCTGTAAATGCATACTTCAAGAATCTTGTTGATGCTGTATCAAGAACAGCACAGTTCTCAATCTCTAAGTTCCATATCGACAGTATCGGTACATGCCTTCTTTATGGCTCAGGTGCAGGATATAAGAAGATTGATAAAGAGCTTTCAAGACAGCTTGGAACACAGGTTGAAGTACTTAATACTTTAAGTACTGTTATTGGACCCAGAGATTTCGCATTGCCTCAGTTTGTTAACTGCTGTGGCGCACTGATTCGTAATGACTAAGGAGGATTGCTGAAGATGGCAAATATTGGACCCGGAAAAGGTTACGCAAAGAAGGATTTGAACTTTTTTGCTCAGTTTACCGCAAAGGCAAGACAACAGGCTAGAGCGCTTGCAATCGTTGTATTGGTCGCTTTGGTAGTTGTTGGTATCTTTGTAATTTGGACGTTAATTTCGTTGGTTAAGAATTTGACAGTAAGTAGCAAGGTTAACGAACTTACTCTTGAGCTTCAGGATCCCAAGTATGCAAATCTTGACATTGAGGCAAGAAACCTTGAGCAACAGATTATTGAAAGAAATCAGTATTTCTACTCGATTTCTGAAATGAGAAAGTTCGTTGATGAGACAAACACTGCTAAGACTCAGCTTGCTGATCTTCTTGGTGAGTCAATCCCTAACGATACATTTATTTCCAAGTATGAGATCACTGGTACAGACATGACAATTGAGGGATATACTTTCAATTATTATGAAGCTGCCAATATTGGAAATATGCTTCAGGATCATGATGTTTTCTCTAATTACAATATTCAAGTTACACATGAACCCAAAGCAACTGAATCTGGAGATGAAGAGATAATGGGAATTAATACTGTTTACTCATTCCAGATAAGCGGAAGTCTTACAGTTGATTCTTATATTTCAATAAGTAGAGTTATTGATACTGGTAGTGGCTTGACTGCAATTGGTGGAGTTGTTACAACTGCATATACTACAGGAAGTACTTATGAGTTCCCCGATATTGTAAGCGTTGAAGTTAATGGAGCTACGTATCAGCTTTCTTCAATTCTCATCGATGGAAATCTCGTTTCTGAAGACGAGTTCAATGCAATTGTTGCAAACAATTCTATTTCCGGAAGAGCAGCTGGTAATATGAGTATTGAGTTACATTACGCAGCCGTTGTAGTAGCAGAAGGAGGAGAAGAATGAATAGTATAGGAACTCGCGAGAAGCGCTTAGCAATTATTTTTGGTATATTTTTGGTTTGCGTTATCCTCTATGTATTCCCCATTAGATTGCTTAACAACTCAACAATAGAGTTACAGGCACAGCGCGATACGTTGCAGGCTCAGAAGGATTATTATGATGCTTTAGCATCTCAGAATGAAGCTACAAGACAGGAAATTCAGCGCATAGAAGACGATATCGCCGATGTTGAAACAACTTTCCTCCCTATGCTTAATACTGAGTGCTTGCAGCAGTGGACATTGGATATTTTTGAGAGTAACGGTTGCCCTTATTTGGTTGATACAAAGACATATGATGTTATGGGTCCTCAGGTAATGTTGCCCGATGGTTCATACTCCGATGATGCAGTTGTTATCAAGTGTGTAGATGTTACTTACAGTACTACAGATGGTTGGAACGTTCCTTCTTATAATGGTACAAACTCTGTTTATTCTGAGGAAGGTTTGATTGATCCTGCACTTATTGAAGAGCAGATGACTGACAGACATTATGAAGGTATGTATTCAAGAGTTGGATACGACGAGTTCATCAATTCACTCAAGGTAATTGAAGATACAGATACAGATTGTATAAAGATTACTAATATTGCTGTTGAGCAGAAGTCAGGCTATTTGCTCATGTCTGCTACAATCAATTTCTATAGCGCTACATTTACGGATAGAGTTTCAGAGCCAACTCTTACTGCTCCTTACATTTCATGGAATGGTATGACAGGTATTGCTACTGATCACGGTTTCATTGGTATGCCTTTCTTTGTAGATGATCAAGGTACTGAGTGGTACGGCGCTATTATGACATCTGCTGAAGCAAGTGATCTTGAAAGACCTTTTGCAGCATACTATTCTGCTCAGACATGGGCTAATCTTGTTCAGCAGGTTGGTACTCTTAATGCACTTGGTCTCACAGAAGAATACGGTATAACTACAGGCACTTCTTCGGTACCTGAAGGTGGCGATGATGGCGTGGTAGATGATAATCCTGTTGACGAGAACTAATTTATAAGTTGCGTTCATTAAGAATTTGAGAACCGGTCTCCTATATTAGGAGCCGGTTCTTTTATATAAAATGTGAATAAAATGTGAAAAAACTATTGCACAAATTAAAATAGGTGGTAATATATAGATACAAACTCAATAACTTCCATAGGAGGAAAAAATTATGAAGAAGATTCAGAAGTCCAAGAAGGGTTTCACACTTATTGAGATGGTACTCGTTATCGCTATCATCGTTATCCTTGCAGCAGTACTTATCATCGGTATCGCTGGTTACCTTGAGAGAGCAAACAATGCAGCTGCATCTGTATCAGCTCACAACTCAATGATCGATTCTGTAACAAACATCATCTAATTTTAGAATTGTTACTAATAAAGAGGAGGAGATGCTTATCTCCTCCTTTTTTATGTCCGGTTATATATCGATTAGAACGGGCGGGATCTAAAATATAGAATGTATGAAGTGAACGTTGAGATGTTCGAAAATAGATTATGTCATGAACCGGAAAAATGAAAAAGAATTTCGGACGAATTGTGGTAAAAATGTGAAAAAACTATTGC
>JAKSRK010000043.1 GCA_024403655.1 Saccharofermentans sp.
GCATTTGTCTTAAGTGCACCTTCTCTTTATATGATCGACAGAGGTAATTACCTTGTAGTATCGATTGTTCTTTATATGCTTTGGGCTGTTGCCGAGGAAGAAAGTCCTGACAGTTACTGGGGACCTGTATTCCTTGCTCTTTGTGCAGCTACCAAGGTATATCCCGTCTATATCGTCCTTCTTTACTTCTTTGACAAGAAGTTCAAGAAGCTCTTCGTCTGCTGTGCGACAGGAGCCGTAACAACACTCGTTCCCATTTTCTTCTTCGAGGGAGGATATCTTGAGAACGTCAAGGAGTTCGTAAAGGGTGTAGGCGGATTTGGTATCGGCGTTAATGCCGGATACTTCACCGTAGGTATTACAGGTGCTCTTATCTATCTTGAGAGAGCTCTTGGAATTCCCGTTGAATTATCAACTCAGAAGAATCATCAGATCTGGCTTGTCGCCGGAGTCATTATCACGCTTGCAGGATTCTTCTTCCTTGCCAAGGATAAGAAGCGCTGGAGACAGTTCTTTGTTGTTACTGCTATGATGAACTTCTTAACACCCAACTCTTATCTCTATCAGACTTCTTATATGTTTGCTCCCGTGCTTTTGATGCTTGCAGACGATGAGAAGCTTAACAAGAAGAATATTCCTTATGTTATCGCTGCTGCACTTCTCATGGTGCCCAAGCCTTACGACTACCTTGCAAGCCTGGCTCCCGGATCTCCTCAGGAGTGGAATTTCCTTAACTGCGCGATAATCATCGACGCATCCACATACCTTTTCTGCATTATTTATTACTGCGTACAAAGATTCATCGAGAAGAAGAACGAACGAATCGCTCCAAAGGCGGCCTGATAAACCATGCAGAAAGAGAAGAACTGCTACGGGATTGTTCTTGCCGTATGTACAGTAGTTTTCTGCGCGGCAGTTCTTTATAGTCTAAGGTATTCCTATCTGTCCTGCTCGGATTCTGTGTGTGAATTCGTATACGGAAGAATCTATGACTTCGGATATGCATTCCAAAGATCGCTTGACTTCTGCCTTCAGCGCGGAAGGTTCGGTCTGATATTTCCATTTGTTGTAGCTATCAGATATAAGCTTTTGGGAAGCGGATCCACAGCTGTGTTCTGGGCTGTCCAGTATATCCCGATTCTTGTTAATGTCGCTCTTTTATCAGTCATCTTAGGCAGAAGAGCCGGAGCAAAGTGCGGAATTCTTTTTACCTTATTATTCTTCAGCCTTCTTCAGGTCAACGGATGGCACAGTCTTATTACATGCTATCCTCTTGATTTTATGTATGGCCTTACACTGGCGGTAACGGGCCTTCTTACTTTCGCGAATTCACTTAAGAAAAAGAGCATACCGCTTAAGGTATTAAGTGCCTTTCTTTTTTATGAGTCCATGCAGACTTATGAGGCATTTCTTACTCTGGCCGCAGTTTACTTATTTATCGCTCTGGTATCACTTAAAAAAGAAAACAGGCTCAGCGTAAAGAACCTAGCCGGCGCTCTGGCTGCTCATATTCTGACGGGTGTTTTATTTGTCGCCATGAGAGTATTTGTTATGATTCACCCCATAGTTCCTTTGCAGGAAGGTGTGGAGGATTTAAGTAAACTTGGTAACCCTAAGGGTTTTGTAATGACATTAGGAGTCTTCAGTGGCGGAATGTTCCCTCTGGCAGATCTGGTTCATCCGAGAGTAAGAGCTTATATTGCCGGAAACGGGTTCGAAATAAAAGAGATAGTCCTTGCTCTTGTAGCAGGCATCGGATGCTTTGCCTTTATGAAAGGCAGTAAAGAAGATAAAGAAGCTGCAGCCAAAGTTAAAATCTTAGGCATCTGCGGTCTTATCGGAGCTTTGGTGTTCCCCCTTATTCATTCGTTAACCGCCGTTTACCAGAGCTGGGTAGTGGAAGGTCACCAGTTCGGTTATGTTCCTACCACAATATCTTACTTCGGCTGGATTGTATTTATCTGCTGCGCCGTAAGTTATCTGCCTCTGTCAGGGAAGATAAAAGGAAAGACTGCTCCGGTTATTGCGGGAGTGGTCCTCTTCGCACTTGCTCTTGTTACCTGCGGAATAAACAGCGCTCTCAGGGAGAAGAAGATAGGCCCCACTTCGACAGCCTATGCATATAAGACACAGGAATTTTATGCTGTTGCCCGTGACGGCTACTGCGGAAGTCAGGGTTACGACTATATTCTTGCAACGGGCTTTGACGGCGTACATGACTCCATGATGTTCCATGAGATTATGCTCGAAAGGGAGAGCAGCGTTCCCTACGAAGTTACCGTTACTTCTTCCGGAGACGAATTTATGTCGACTGCATTTTCTTTCGCTAATCCTGCCGTTATCTTCTACGACGAAGACAGTGATGTAGCCATTATTACGGATTGCGACGGACTGATGCAGGGCCGCATCGCCAGCGCAGATGACATAAGGGTAATATCCGCTCACGGTGGTGAATACACGCTTTACTACGATGAAGAGGGAGTAAGAGTCAGCTTTGATATCAGCCTTAATCCCGGAGAAGGCGTAACTATAGATAATGACGTTCTTGTTGATACTTCCACGATAGACGTGGTTTCACGGTAAATCACATACTGTGTTATAATGTGGCTTATGTATTTTTAAATGGAGATATACTATGAAAAGAAATGCTATTAAAACCGCAGCCGCTCTTATGACAACAACTGTTGTCATCGGAACTTTGTGCTCATGTAAGTATGAGACACCTGAGACGACTGTGAGTCTTGCTCCCGGAGAGACTACGGCTCCTACTATAGATCTTTCCGACCAAAGCTTTGATACTGCTTACGGCAGCCAGCTTATCGGTTATCTTAACCATCAGTATTACTTTGAGGGTGAGCCGATTCCGCTTGCTGAATCCAACTTCTATTTTATCGATGCTTTCTCAGAACTTTCCCAGTATGCAACATATTACGGATTGTATCCTGTAACACCTGAGGGCTGGATTGATCTTAGTGCACCTGTTACAAGTGATATTCAGACTGCCGACATGGAAGCAGACTCTTCAGAGTATGCAAACTATGGTGAGTTCCTTATCGAGTATGCCGAGAGAATGCTTGAGAGCACATACATCATAAAGACACTTGCTCAGGAGCAGGGAATTGAACTCTCTTCCGAAGATTTGGCCGAGATAGATTCTATCCTTACTGATACGGTAACTCCTTCCGCAGCTGCCGCAGGTATTACAAATGATGAGTATCTTCAGCTTTACTACGGACCTTCCTGTAACGAAGAAGAGTTCAGAACCATAGTTTACGACTATAAGCTTGCAGAGCTCTTTACTTCCGATTACATCGACAACTTCGAGTTCGATGAAGATGAGATTAACGTACCCAATACAAGATATGCTCTCTTCTGGGCTCCCGAGGAAGAATCCGATGAGGAGACACTTGCTGCTCAGGAAGCTCTTGCTAACGAGCTCCTTGAGAATTGTGTTGATTCCGAGACAGGCGAGTTATCTCTTGATCTCTTTGACGTATACGGCACATTCAGCGCATCTAACTATTCGAATGGTGAGGATGGTGCTTATCAGTATTCAAGAGAATTTGCAGTATCCAGAGGTGCCTGCGTACAGGCTTATGAGGACTGGGCATACGGAGAAGACAGAGCAGAAGGCGATATCGAGGTTATCTATGCTCCTGAATACGGTTACTTCGTTGTAGGTTATCTTGGTACTACAGAGGTTGAGGATACTCTTAAGGATCAGATTGCCGTAGACGGAATGAGCGAATATATCTTAGGTCTTATCGACGACGGCGTTTACTCCTTCTATACAGAAGAAGAGTATATTCCCGCTGTTCCCGTTGAGACTACACTTCCTTCAGCAACTGAGTCTACAGGCGTCGGCGTTACAGCTGAGACTGCAGGTAATCCTGCAAGCTCCAAGGATATAATCATGACTGTACTTGCTGCAGTAGGCGGTATCGCAATCGTTGCAGCTATAATCGCAGTTATTAAGAATGCTTTCACAAAGCCTTCCACACCCAAGGTAGGAAGCGAAGATGATTATGACGACGACGATTACGATGACGATGAGCCCGTCAGCGACGAAGAAATCATGAGAGAATTAGACGAACTTAATTCCAAGTAAGAAGTCTTTACAGAAATGAACTTACAGGAGGGTTGCTTAACGGCAGCCCTCTTTTTATACATCTGTATTTATCGTTACGATAGCAAAACCGGTATTGTCGGGGCTTACTGTTACTTCGTATCCGGACAATTCTTCCGGGATAAGAAGCTCATCTTCGGGGAGTCTTGCTATGTAGTAGCTGTCGTAGGAATACCAGGAGCCGACTTCAAATGAGTCCAGATATTCTTCAAGGGTAAGATGAGAATCACTTATTATCTGTGCATGAGGATAGCCGACATATCTTATATGCCAGGGCTCGTAGGAAAAGCCTGTTATGTCTTCGGCTCCGTATGGGTACCTTATTATAAAGCCGAACTGAGAGCAGTTATTGAGTACAAACTGACCTACACCACAATCGGGGAAGGCAGCTCCCGCGAAATACATCGCATATACATCAAGAGCAAGTCCCGTCTGGTGTTCGCTCTCTCCGGGGACTGCAGCTATATCAGGGCCTTCTTCATTATAGATTCTCTCCTGGTCTTCTTGGCTTCTATAGGAACTAGAGACATATAGACGCTCTCCAAGTTCATTACGGATATAGTCGCTCATGCGGCCGTAATCCTCTGTAATTACAGCATTCATGGGAACGTCTGTTTCTCTGTAGAAGACTATATCCAAAGGATAATCTTCGCTTATGTGATAGTCCTTATTTACAAGAAGCAGATTGGGAGCGTAGTTGTATTCTTCCGGGTAAATGTAATTTTCGAAGCTGACTTTGTTAAGGGGCTGAGCTCTGTGCGAAGGAATGCTTATTATTCCGGCTTCGTAAAGAGCCAGGGCAATAAGTGAGAGAATAATCACCGCGAAAGGCAGATATATGGAGATATTTTTCTTCTTAAACGTAAGCATACCGCTAATATAGCACATTTACTAAGCTGTCTGCTCATGTTAAAATTCTATGGTTAAGGACAAGGAGTATTTTTATGGAAATAACATCAGAATTAACAGATTATCTCCAGCAGCTCGGCAGGATCAGACTTACTCCCGAGGAAGCTGAGAAGACAAAGAAGGACTTAAGTTCGATACTTGGCTACATCGATATGTTAAATGAGCTCGATACAAATGGTACTGAGCCCATGAGCCATGCTTTCGGAAGAACTAATGTATTCCGTGAGGATGTTGTAACCAACGATGATATGAGGGATGACATTCTTTCAAATGCTCCCGAGAGCAAGGACGGAGCGTTCCTTGTTCCTAAGACAGTTGAATAAGGGGTGCCTCATATGGATAAAGACGCAATACTTAAGATGACGGCGCTTGAAGCCGGTGCCGCTATTAAGGAAGGAAAGACTTCTTCCGAAGAGATTACTACGGTTTTCATTAACAAGATTAAAGAAGAGAATTCAAAGTACAACAGCTTTGTTACTATCTGCGAAGATGCCATAGAGCAGGCAAAGAAGGCAGATCAGGACATTAAGGCAGGAAAGCTTACCGGCCCTCTTGCAGGTGTTCCCATAGCAATAAAGGACAACATCTGTACCAAGGGAATAAAGACTACATGTTCGTCCAAGATGCTCGGCAACTTTGTTCCTCCTTATGACGCTACTGTTATTAAGAAGATCAAAGAGGAAGGAATGGTTATCCTCGGCAAGACTAACATGGATGAGTTTGCCATGGGTTCCACAACAGAGACTTCCCACTATGGTCCTACGCTTAATCCCTGGGGCGACAACAGAGTTCCCGGCGGATCATCCGGCGGTTCCGCTGCCTGCGTAGCTTCTGACAATGCTTACATTTCTTTGGGTTCCGATACAGGCGGATCCATAAGACAGCCCGCTTCTTTCTGCGGTGTTACCGGATTGAAGCCCACATACGGAACAGTATCCAGATACGGACTTGTTGCTTTCGCTTCTTCTCTCGATCAGATCGGCCCCATAGGCAGAGACGTAATGGATGTCGCAGCTATGTTTAATCTTATCTGCGGTATTGATGAGAAGGATCAGACTTCAACCGAAGTTACTCCCATCGATCTTGATAAGGTCGCTTCATTCGATGTAAAGGGATTAAAGATTGGTCTTCCCGAACAGTATTTCGGTGAAGGTATCGATAAGGACGTTAAGGAGAAGGTTATGGAAGGTGTTAAGCTCCTTGAGAGCAAGGGCGCCATCGTTGAGACTTTCCCTATGCCCATAGTCGATTACGCTATTCCTACTTACTACATAATTGCCTGCGCAGAGGCTTGTTCCAACCTCTCCAGATACGACGGTATCAAGTACGGATATCGTCCCGAGGATACAGACGATCTTATGGAACTTTACATTAAGTCAAGATCCGAAGGCTTCGGTATGGAAGTAAAAAGAAGAATCATGCTTGGTAACTTCGTTCTTTCTTCAGGTTACTACGATGCATATTACAACAAGGCTTTGCAGGCCAAAGCTCTCATAAAGGAAGCTTTCGATAAGGCTTTTGAGAAGTACGATGTTGTTATCGGACCCGTTGCTCCCACTACTGCTCTTAAGGCAGGGGAGAGCCTTTCAGATCCCCTTAAGATGTATCTGGGTGATATCTGTACGGTTCTTATCAATATCGTAGGTCTTCCCGCTATATCCGTTCCGTGCGGCTTTGACGGACAGGGACTTCCCGTAGGCATGCAGCTTATCGGTAAGCACTATTCCGAAGAGCTTTTGTGTGCGGTAACAGCCGCATTCCAGAAGGAAACCGATTTCCACAAGAGGAGGAACAGCTGATATGGCAGAGTATGAGATGGTGATAGGACTTGAAGTCCACTGCGAATTGGCTACAGAATCCAAGATATTCTGCGGTTGCTCCACAAAGTTCGGCGGAGCACCCAACACACACGTATGCGAGATCTGCTCAGGTATGCCCGGTACTCTTCCTACCCTCAACAAGAAGGTAGTAGAGTTCGCGGTAAAGGCAGGTACGGCGCTTAACTGCGAGATAACAAGAAAGAATAAGTTCGACCGTAAGAACTATTTCTATCCTGACCTTCCCAAGGCTTATCAGGTATCACAGCTTTATCTTCCTATTTGCCGTAACGGTAAGGTCGAGATAAAGACAAGTGAAGGAACAAAGTATATCGGCATCCACGAGATCCACATGGAGGAGGATGCAGGTAAGCTTGTACACGATCCTTATACAGAGAAGACACTCGTTGACTACAACAGATGCGGTGTACCCCTTATCGAGATCGTATCCGAGCCTGACTTCAGATCCGCAGAGGAAGTTATCGCTTACCTTGAGAAGTTAAGAGATACTCTGCAGTACCTTGGTGTATCCGACTGTAAGATGCAGGAAGGATCCATGAGAGCTGACGTTAACCTTTCCGTAAGACCCGTTGGTCAGAAGGAATTCGGTACAAGAACAGAGATGAAGAATATCGCATCCCTTAAGGCTATTGCCCGTGCTATCGAGTATGAGCGTGACCGTCAGATCGATGTTATCGAAGAAGGCGGCAAGATTACTCAGGAGACACGCCGCTGGGATGACGAGAAGGAAATGACATACACCATGAGGTCCAAGGAGAATGCTCAGGACTATAAGTATTTCCCCGAGCCCGACCTTATGCCTATCGTTATAAGCGAAGAATACTTAGAGCAGGTTAAGGCAAATATGCCCGAGCTTGCCGACAAGAAGAAGGAGCGCTACATGAACGAGCTCGGACTTCCCGAGTACGATTCCGATATTATTACCGGATCTGTAGCTCTCGTTAAGATCTTTGAGACTACTGCTGACATCTGCGGCAATCCCAAGGATGCTTCCAACTGGATCCTTACGGATCTTCTCAAGATTGCCAACGATTCCGGCAAGCCTCTTGAGGAACTCGATTTCAGAATCGAATCCGTAGGTGAGGTAATCAAGCTTGTAAACGACGGCAAGATTAACAGAAAGACGGGTAAGCAGGTTCTCACAAAGGTTGTAGAAGAGAATGTAATCCCCGGCGAGTATGTCGAGAAGAACGGTCTTGCTCAGGTATCTGACCTGAGTTCAATCGAGCCCGCGATAAAGGAAGTACTTGCAGCTAACGAGAAGGCAGTAAGCGAGTACCTCGGCGGTAATGAGAAGAATATCCAGTTCCTTATCGGCCAGTCTATGAGAAGTCTTAAGGGTAAGGCTGATCCTCAGGCTGTTAGAACTTGTCTTATGAAGCTTCTCGACGAATTGAGGTAACAATTAGATATTAATGATTGACACAATAATAGATCTACTGGTCGTATTGTTCTTTATACTTGTAAATGCTTTTTTCTCCGGCACTGAGATGGCTGTCATATCTCTTAATGACAACCTGATAAGGAAACAGGCCGAAGAAGGAGACAGAAATTCCAAGAAGGTCTTAAAGTTCCTGGATAATCCCGGAACTTTCCTGGCTACTATACAGGTCGGCGTTACTTTGGCCGGATTCCTGTCATCCGCTTTTGCAGCCAGCAACTTTGCAGGCAAGATTGCCGTTGCATTTGATCCTTCCGGATCGAAGGCATGGGTAGAACCCGTGTGCACCGTGTTTATTACGATTGTTCTGTCCTACTTCTCTCTTGTACTGGGTGAACTGGTACCCAAGAGAATAGCTCAGACTTATCCCGAGAAGTGGTCCTTTGCAGCTTCGGGATTCGTAAGATTCTTCGGTGTTATTGCAAAGCCTTTCGTTAAGTTCCTGACATTCTCCACCAACACGATTCTTAAGATTTTTAAGATTGACCCTGATGACAACGACAAGAAGGTCACCGAGGAAGAAATCAGAATGATGGTGGACGTAGGTTCCGAGAGCGGTAATATCGAAGACTCCGAGAAAGAGATGATCGAGAACGTATTCGAGTTCAACGACAAGGAAGTCTCGGAGATAATGACTCACAGAAAGAAGATTGTATCTTTGCCGGTCGATGCTTCTTATTCGGAGGTCATGAAGATTGCCAAGAATGAGAGATATACACGTATCCCCATCTACAGAGAGACAATTGATGACATAGAGGGTATCCTTCACATAAAGGACCTTCTCGGGGTTTCAGAAGAGAAGTTTAATCTTAATAAGCTTATGAGAGCGCCTTTGTTTGTTCATGAGACACGTAAGATCTCCACTCTTTTTAATGAGATGAAGACCTGTGGTATGCAGATGGCGGTTATTCTTGACGAATACGGCGGAACCATGGGTATTTGTACAATAGAGGATATGATCGAGGAGCTTGTAGGCAACATTACCGATGAGTTCGACGACGAAGAGCAGGAGCTCATCAAGCTCAGCAACGGCGATTATATCGTTGCCGGCGATATGACTCTCTCGGATCTTGAGGATATCCTCGACATGGAACTCGATGACGAAGAATACGACACTATTGCCGGTCTGGTCATTCAGCTTCTCGACAGAGTTCCCGAGCAGAACGAGAAGCCTGTCGTTACTTATAAGAACCTTTCGATAAAGGTTTTGCATGTGCAGGAGAGGTGGATCTCCAAGGTTCTTATTCACGTTGTGCCTGAACCGGAGCCATCTTCAGAGGAAGACAGGGAGAAAGATGAAGAATAACTACGACGCCGTTTTTTACGACTTTGACGGCACCCTTGTAGATACAGTCCCGCTTATAGTTACCTGTTTTATTCTCACTTACGAAAGGCTCTTCGGAAGCTGCCAAAGAAGTGAAGAAGACTTCAAGTCTTATATAGGCGAGCCTTTGGAGAATGCTTTCGAAATGCATTCTCAGGAAGAACGCGACAAGCTTGTGGAGATTTATCTTGAGATAAACGAGAAGCTTTTAAAAGAAGACAAAGCTCCTTTATTCCCTTATATAAAAGAAGATCTTCTATATCTTAAGTCCTTAGGTGTTATTCAGGGTATAGTAACTTCCAAGAGGAGAGATTCGGTTGATATCACCATGAAGCTTCAGGGACTTGAGGGGATATTTGATGTCGTCATAAGTAAGGATGACTGTACGAAGCATAAGCCTGATGCACAGCCCTTATTAACGGCTTGCGACAGATGCGGCGTTGATCCTTCAAGAGTGATATATGTAGGAGATGCAATTCCCGATATGCTTTGCGCAGGCAATGCCGGATCGCCTTTTGCGATGGCAGACTGGACCAGGATGGACAGGGAAAGGATGCTCTCGAATCCTTCTACAGTCGTTCTTAAGCGCCTGAAAGAGCTTTCTTGCATTATTTTTGAGGGCGAATTATAATATACTGTGCTTTTGCGGCAGATAGATGTTTTAAGGTAGGTAAATTTATGGCTAAGTCCGAGAAGAGTGACAAGAGCATTAAAGCTTCCAAGAGAAGCAGGATTATGATGACATCGGTAATCGTTGTCCTTGTGCTTTGTGTATTAGGATTCTTTATTTATACTTCCGGTGTAATTCCCAAGTATGGTACAGGCATCAAGATATTGAAGACCGTAGACGGTCAGCAGCAGAATATTGCAAATATCTCTGTAGCCGAGACCAACTATCACTATTACAAATTACTCCAGCAGTACAATCAGTACGGATACCTTCAGGGTATTCAGGACCTCGATCAGGTAGCTGATCCTGCTACTGGTAAGACATACTACCAGATGATTCTTGACCAGGTTGCTACAGAGATCATGGACATGATCATTCTCGACCAGGCTGCTGAGGCTTCAGGATTTGCCGCTCACGCAGGCGCTGCAAGAATTGCTCAGATGGATCTTGATACCATCAGAGATACAGCAAAGCTTCAGGGCTACGGTACAGCTGACCGTTACCTTCAGGCTATGTACGGTACAGGTATGACTTCAAGAGTATATCTTGAGTGCGTAGAGCGCGAGATGCTTGCAAAAGAGTATGAGCAGTACGTTACTCAGTACGATATGTATGTTCCTGCTGATGAGCTTCAGGCTCTTTACGATCAGGATCCTTCCGTATATCTCAAGGCTGACTTCAGCTACTACTTCTTCCAGGGTGAGGCTTTGGAAGACGGTACTTACGATCTCAGCGAAGCTATCGACAATGCTAATGAAGTTGCAGATAATGCAGATTCCGTAGAGGCATTCAAGGAAGCAGTAATGGATATTCTCGGTGACGAGGCTGAGGAGATGGGCTTCACAGAAGAGGCTAACCCCACATTCGCAGAAGGATATCAGGCTTCTTCAACAGCTTATATGGGCCAGGAAGTTACTGAGTTCATCTTCGGTGATTCAGAAGAGGGTGACACAACCGTTATCGAAGGTGAGATGGGTGTCTTCGTATTAAGACTCGACAGAAGATATGCAGATGACGCTGCATCAGTTACATACCGTACACTTACACTTGTTAACGAGAAGCATGCTGATATGCAGGCAACACCCGAAGAGGTTGCAGCTGCATACGAAGAGCTCGTAGCAGAAGCATCAGGATATCTTGCTACTGTTACAGATTCTCTTTCTTACCTTGACCTTGTTAAGCAGCATTCAACTTCTACTTACGAGATCGTATACGGCGGATTCAATGAGGGTGTCCTCAAGGAGCAGTTCGAGATTGAGGCTGAGGAAGGCCAGGTTCTTACAGAGCAGCAGCAGAATATCGTTGCATTGGGTGAGTGGCTCTTTGCTGAAGAGCGTATGCCCGGTGACACTTATATCCTCAGATCACAGGACAAGCGTCTTCTTACACTTTACTATTTCGAAGAGTCCTGCCCCCAGTGGATGTCTGCTGCAAGAAAGCAGCTTCGTTCTGCAAGAGAGGCAGCATGGTCAACAACAATCCTTGCTGAAGGCAATCCCACATACGCTATAGCTTATGACTTCATCAAGAAGACAAGCTACTACGCTTAATAGTTTATAAAACGATTTCAACTCCCCTGTACCGGTTCGGTGCAGGGGAGTTTCCTTTTTGTGAAAATTCTTGTTGACTTTATTAGACCACATGCGTATAATCTTTTAATGCGTCAAACTATGCAAGGGGAACTATGCCCTTTTTGCTTGACGAAAGCGGTTTTTTATGATATGTCATGAGGCCGTCAGAGGTAATAAGTCGCTCGGAAAGCCTGGTTTCAGGGGATCCGAAGCATGTGCAAGAGGTGATTTGATAATGGTGCATCCCGTCAAACAGGGCAAGACCGTGCGTATGTCCTACTCTCGTATTAACGAGGTAATCGAAGTACCCAATCTTATCGAGATTCAGAAGAATTCATATAACTGGTTTCTCGATGAGGGTATTCAGCAGATTTTCCAGGAGATTTCTCCGGTAACGGACTCTCAGAACATTTGGGAAATCTATTTCCTTGACAAAGAATTCGATCCTACGAATCCTATCTGCAGTCTCGAAGAGTGCAGAGAGAAAGACAGCAACTATGCTGCTCCTCTCAAGATTAAACTGAGACTTCACAACACCGAGACAGGTGAGAGTAAGGAACAGGAAGCATACGTAGGCGATTTGCCGATCATGACGGAACACGGTACATTCATCATCAATGGTGCCGAGAGAGTTATCATCAGCCAGATCGTACGTTCTCCCGGAGCTTACTTCGGAACTGAGCTTGGCAAGAGAGGTGAGACTGAGTACACATCTCAGATCATCCCTAACAGAGGTGCATGGCTTGAGCTCGAGGAAGACGAGAACGGCATCATCAGCGTGCGTGTAGACCGTGCACGTAAGTTCCCTCTTACAATATTCCTGAGAGCTTTGGGTCTTGCTAATAACGAAGACATCATCGAAGCTTTCGGTGAGGAAGAGTGCCTTAGAATCACAATGGAGAAGGATACTTCCCATTCAAGAGAAGAGGCTCTCGTAAGCTTCTATGCAAAGGTTCGTCCCGGTGACCCTGCATCTGCTGAAGTTGCTGCAAATCACCTTAATAACCTCTTCTTCGATCCCAGAAGATACGACCTTGCAAGAGTTGGTATTTATAAGTTGAATAAGAAGCTTGGTCTTGCTCCCAGAATTACAGGACACAAGCTTGCTGGCGATATCGTTACTGAAGACGGTGAGCTTCTTGCCAAGAAGGACACTATCATCTCTGCTGAACTCGCTAGAGAGATTGAGGATGCAGGTATTTCTTCCTGCTTCGTATATCCCAGAATCAAGATCGGTGATCATATCACTTATTCTGAGGATTCTCATAAGGTAGTAGGTAACGGAAGAGTTGACTGCGAGAAGTTCATCAGAGCTTCCTTCTCAGAGAAGGATCTCAAGGACTTCGACTTTGAGAGCACAACAATTAATGAGCGTGTTAGAGTAAGCGTTCTTCGTGAGATCATCGAAGACGTCAGAGCTAACTGCAAGAAGGGTGATATCGCTAAGGAGCTTGGCTATGTTCTCTATGAGAGAAAGACTGAGCTTATGCCTAAGAGCCTTGTAGTAGATGATATCTACGCTATGGTTTCTTACTACATCGGTTTGAGACACGGTATCGGTACACTCGATAATATCGACCATCTTGGTAACAGAAGAATCCGTTCCGTTGGTGAGCTTCTTCAGAACCAGATGAGACAGGGTATGGCAAGAGTTGAGAAGAACATTCGTGAGAGAATGGCTTCTATCGACGATAAGGAATCCGATAAGGTTACAGCTGCTTCTCTTGTTAACACAAGACCTTTGAGCGCAGCTTTCCGTGAGTTCTTCGGATCTTCACAGCTTTCACAGTTCGGTGACCAGCAGAACCCTCTTGCTGAGCTTACTCACAAGAGAAGACTTTCTGCATTGGGCCCCGGTGGTCTCTCACGTGACCGTGCTTCCTTCGAGGTTCGTGATATTCACTCATCTCACTACGGAAGAATGTGTCCTATCGAGACACCAGAAGGACCTAACATCGGTCTTATCACTTCACTTGCTACATATGCACGCGTTAATAAGTACGGATTCATCGAGACTCCTTACCGTAAGTTCGACAAGGAGAACGGTGTAGTTACTAAGGACGTTAAGTACATGACAGCTGACGAGGAGGATCTCTACAACGTAGCTCAGGCTAACGAGGCTCTCGATGAAGAAGGACACTTCATCAACAAGAGAATCGTCTGCCGTCACCTTGATGAGTTCTTACAGCTCGATCCTTCCGAAGTTGACTACATGGACGTATCGCCCAAGCAGCTCGTATCAGTATCAACAAGCCTTATTCCTTTCCTTGGAAACGACGATGCTAACCGTGCCCTCATGGGTTCAAACATGCAGCGTCAGGCAGTACCTCTTATCAAGCCCGAAGCTCCCATCATCGGTACAGGTATGGAGTATCGTGCTGCTAAGGACTCCGGTGTCTGCCAGGTAGCTAAGAATGACGGTATCGTAAGCTTTGTTGCTGCTAACGAGATCAGAATTACAAGAGAAGACGGTGTCGTAGACACATACAGACTTTCCAAGTACATGAGATCCAACCAGAGCACATGTATCAACCAGCGCCCCATCGTTTCAATGGGTGATGAGGTTAAGGCCGGTGACATCATTGCCGACGGTCCTTCAACAGATAACGGTGAGCTTGCTCTCGGTAAGAACGTTCTTATCGGATTTACTACATGGGAAGGTTACAACTACGAGGACGCCGTTCTTGTTAACGAGAGAATCGTAAGAGACGACCTTTACACATCAATCCACATTGAGGAGTATGAGTGTGAGGCTCGTGATACAAAGCTCGGACCCGAGGAGATCACAAGAGAAGTTCCTAACGTAAGTGAGGATGCTATCCAGAACCTCGATGAGAACGGTATTATCCGTATCGGTGCCGAGGTAAGATCCGGAGATATCCTCGTAGGTAAGGTATCCCCTAAGGGTGAGACTGATCCTACGGCTGAGGAGAGACTCTACAGAGCAATCTTCGGTGATCGTGCTCGTGAAGTTAGAGATACATCTCTCCATGTTCCTCACGGTGAGTACGGTGTAGTTATCGATGTTGACATCTTCACAAAGGATAACAACCCTAACCTTAAGAATTCCGTTAACCAGATGGTACGTGTCTATATCGCTCAGAAGAGAAAGCTCTCTGTAGGTGATAAGATGGCCGGCCGTCACGGTAACAAGGGTGTCGTTTCAAGAGTTCTTCCTGAGGAGGATATGCCTTTCCTTCCCGACGGTACAACACTTGATATCGTACTTAACCCCTTGGGCGTTCCTTCCCGAATGAACATCGGTCAGCTCCTCGAGGTACACCTCGGTCGTGCTGCAAGAGCTCTTAACTGGAAGATTGCAACTCCCGTATTCGACGGTGCTAACGAGGCAGATATTGCTAAGGCATTCCAGGATGCCGGTATCGACAGCGACGGTAAGACTGTTCTTTATGACGGACGTACAGGTCAGCCTTTTGAGAACAGAGTAACAGTTGGTGTCATGTACTACCTGAAGCTTCACCACCTCGTTGACGATAAGATGCACGCAAGATCTATCGGACCTTACTCCATCGTTACTCAGCAGCCTCTCGGAGGTAAGGCTCAGTTCGGTGGTCAGAGATTCGGTGAGATGGAGGTTTGGGCCCTCGAGGCATACGGTGCGGCACATACACTGCAGGAGATTCTTACAGTTAAGTCCGACGATATCGAAGGCCGTTCCAAGACTTACGATGCAATCATCAGAGGAAAGAACGTTCCTGCATCCGGTATCCCCGAGTCCTTCAACGTTCTTACGAGCGAGCTTAAGGCACTTGCCCTTGACGTTACGCTCCACACTGACGATAACAAAGAATACAAAGCATCCGACAGCAGCACCGATGACGGCGTAGCAGTTATGGATGATGCCACAAGACGCGAGTTTGATGAGACTGATCTCAACGCTCAGGCAATCCTCGATGCAGGATTTGTTGAAGCAGGTGAGGACGGTTCAATCCTCGAAGACAGCTTTGACGGAGACATCGACGATTTTGACGACGATATCTGATAAAGAGCTTTGGGAATAAAACTAACGTCTAAGGAAGGAGACTTCAAATAATATGTATGATTCAAATCATTTAACGTCAATCGGCATTAAGCTTGCTTCTCCTGAGGTCATCAAGGGATGGTCTCACGGTGAAGTTAAGAAGCCGGAGACAATAAATTACCGTACTCAGAAGCCTGAGACAGACGGTCTCTTCTGTGAGAAGATCTTCGGACCCACAAAGTCATGGGAGTGCCACTGCGGTAAGTATAAGAAGATTCGTTATAAGGGCATGATCTGTGATCGATGCGGTGTTGAGGTTACAAAGAACACTGTTCGTCGTGAGAGAATGGGTCACATCGAGCTTGCTGCTCCTGTTTCTCATATCTGGT
>JAKSRK010000044.1 GCA_024403655.1 Saccharofermentans sp.
CCGACTGCCTTTACTACAATGGGTGAAATAAGAAGCGAGATAACGTAGCTTACGATGGCAGTGGGCAGAAGAAGCTTTGCCCAGGAGCCTAAGAACATGGGGATAAGCGGCGGTGCAAGCTCGGCCGGTATATGGCTTCTTGCCTGCAGTATATTGATAAGACATACGGGAAGGCTGACAAGCAGGGCAGATATCACAGATACCGGAAGACAGTTAAGCAGATGGAACTTCAATGAGGGAGGCACAGCACCTGCTTTGGAAGCCAGGTCGCGTCCCCATTTGCCCATAGGAAGTATCAATGTGAAAATAACTCCGAAGAATATCGATTCCAGTGCATTAGTTATATACATGACAGGAGCGGGAGGCAGAGAGGATAATTCCTGCGTATTCATGCCGTGTCTTACAAGGAAAGCCGCAAAGATACCCATGGCAGCAGACATGATCACAGCCATTATGAGATTTACAGTGCGTTCCTTCTTCTTCATAAAGACTCCCCCTCGGAGTTGTAACTATTTAAAAACTAACACATATCGCCTTAAGACGGCAATAACCTATATAACCATTATGTTAATCTATTGTGACTATTATTAAAGGATATACACATATAAAAACCACCGGCCGTGATGACCGGTGGCTGTATATTTACTGGATAATTAATTACGGAATGTAGTGAATCGTAGGTTGTTTCCCGTTTGTACAGTAAATTCTCCGTCTTTGTAGGTTACCAGCCTGCCGTCTCTTGCATACTGCATATAAATAATCTGTCCGTTGCCATCGAAGCAAATAAGGAATCCGGCATTGCGGCCGAGAGCGGAGACCGATTGATTATCACTCAGTCCGGAACTGAAGTTGTAGCTGGTATTATTTGCAAAATCTATAACACTTTTGCAAATAGTGATTTTTGCTCTTGCACCATTACTATCTACAGCAGGAAATCGCAAATTTCCTCTTCGCTCCTCATACAAATAGTAATTAGTGAAGTATCCGTATGGCTGGGTAACTGCTGAACCGGCTACCGGAGGGCGGACTGCAGCTTCGAAGCTGTCAGGTTCTAATCCATATGCATAAGCTATGCCGGCCTGCGTCGCCATCATTAACTCTCGTGCTTCGTCGATATATTTTTGATCTCTTGCTTTCTTTATATAGCCCGTCATTGACGGAACCAGCATGGCAGCCATAATTGCCAGTATCAGTAATACAACGATTAATTCTACAAGGGTGAAACCTACTTTGCCGTTTTTAATCTTCTTCATTATAGGTTCCTCCCTTCGCATATTCTTATAAAGACTCTCCGAGATCTTTATATATTAGAATTTATCATGCGTAAGAAAGGAAAGTATCACTATTTTGTTAATCAATTGTGACTTATACTATTTTGACTCCTCCAAAACTTCTGATACTCATTACTGAGCAAGCCCCCTCTCCAAAGACCTTATCCATTGTCTTTTTGTAGCTTTGTACATTCGATTCTTTGACAAAGGCCTGAACAGTTCCTGCAAAACCGCCGCCGTGAACTCTTGCTGCTTCGTCCTCTCCGAGGATCATGTCACTTAAGCACAGAGCAAGGGATATGCCCTGAGAATTAAGATCCGTTGTGCTGTAGACATTCTGAAGATATTTATAGGAAGAATCTGCGGACTTCTTGAAAATCTTAAGGAAGGAAGGGAAGTCGTTCTTTTTAAGTGCCTGCGCTTCTTCTCCTGCTCTTTTTGTTTCCTGCTCGAAATGCAGTGCCCTCAAAAGAGCGCGATCTCCCGCCTTGTCCCTTAACATAGGGACAGCACTCAATATGTCTTCCAAATCTACCTCTCTGAGCTTTTCTTTACCAAGAAGATTAGCTACCATGGTCATCTCCATGGGGATTGCCGCGTAGTCCGGTGTCAGGTCTGCATGGGAACCCTTGGTATCAGTGATGCAGAGGCGGTAGCCGCAGGATATAAGGTCAAGCGGTATCTTCTCCGTCACAGGGGAGGAAGGATCCCTGAAATCTATGTATACTGTTCCTCCGACAGCGCAGGCCATCTGGTCCATAAGGCCGCAGGGCTTGCCGAAGAAGACGTTCTCTGCCTTCTGGGAAGCTATTGCCGCAGCTTCAGGAGGAATACGCATGTCGTTATAAAGGCCTGAGAGTATGGTCGCGATCAGAACCTCAAAGGAAGCGGAAGAGGACAGGCCCGCTCCGATTAAGACATCACTGCTTGTATATGCGTCAAAGCCGCCTATCTTAAAGCCGGCGTCCCTTAAAGCGGCCGCAGTGCCTCGTACAAGGGCTGCGGAAGTACCATATTCACTTTCTCTCGGAATCAGGTCATCTGTAACAATGTTAATCTCGCCAAAACCGTCTGCCAGGATTCTTATCCTGTTGTCATCGCGCTGCCTTACGACTGCTATGGAATCTTTGCTTACGGAAGCTGCCAGTACTTCGCCTCTCTGGTGGTCGGTGTGATTACCGCCAATCTCGGTCCTTCCGGGAGCACTATATATCTGCCGGTTCCCGCTGCCGGTAAACTTCTCGAATTCGACGATTGCTTTATCGTATCGCTCCATCTGCCTTGAAGCTTCCTCATCGGTGCAGTAGATAGCCTTAAAATCAATGCTGTCCGGGTATGCCATATGCTTGTCCTCCAGTGCTTTCTGGTCTTTTTATGGTAACACGTCAGCCCCTTATAGGACAGTTAGTTTCTCAACAAACTGCACAAGAGCCCGGAAACTTTTTTGTGTATATCTTAATCCCTAATAGGAAACTCCGGCTGTTATGATGTAAATAAGGAAACTACAAGTATGTCGACGGTTTCTCGAAGAAGAGGAGATAAGACCATACCCCGCAAATGGATAAGAAGACGGGGCGCACAGTGACTATGGAGGTGCATTATGGCAAAGGCGGCAGACAGAGAAAAGTTGAGGAATGATATCATTCTCAGTACTATCGAGGTTTTCAATGACAGGGGAGTCACGTTTACTATGTCGGATGTTGCGACGAATATCCACATAAGTAAGAAAACCATCTATAAAGAGTTTGATACCAAAGAAGAATTGCTTGATATGGTTGTCGACTATATTTTCGACAACATCAAAGCAAAAGAAGAAGAGATCATGAAGGACGAGTCCCTGGGTACCGTGGAGAAGATTCAGATGATCCTCGGAGCCATGCCTGAGAACTACAGGAATATCGATTTCCAGAACGTCTATCCCTTCCTTGAGAAATTCCCCGATATCTACAAGAAGGTTCAGTACCGTCTTGCAACCGGCTGGGAGAATACTATAGCTCTTATTGCCAAGGGCAAGGACGAAGGCGTTGTCAGGAAGGACGCCAATATCCGTTTCATTAAACTAATGCTGGAGGCTTCCATAGAGAAGGCCCTCTCGGATGATACGCTTGCTACAAGCGGTATCAATTATGTAGATGCATTGAATCAGATCGTCGACATTCTGGTTCACGGAATGCTGGTAGTTTAAGTTATAGCAAATCCTCTTCTGACAAAGTGCCCATAAACCAAATTCTCTTCTTCGGCCACAGAAGGCCGGGAAGAGTGTGGGCAGACTTTCCGCAAACAATACTTGTATGAATAGTAACGATAAATCATCGGAAATGTTTACCTGCGGCGCAGGAGCTTTCCGATTTTTTATCTCCTTTTTCTGGTGAATAAGCCCTTATATAGAGTGGGGTGGAAGAGAATAAGGATAGGGAACAGCTCAAGTCTTCCTGCAAGCATGTCAAGAATCAGTACATACTTTGAGAGGGGACTGAAGAAGCTGTAATTACATGTGGGACCTACCTTGGAAAGTCCGGGACCGATATTGTTAAGTGTGGCAAGAACAGCCGTAAATGTAGTTACAAGATCGTGTCCGTCCAAAGCGACAATGAACATGGAGCCCATCAGCACCGCGAAGAAAGTAATAAAGTAGACGTTGATGGATCTTACTACATCGTGCTCTACCGTTCTTCCGTCGAGACTTATCTTACGGACTATCTTGGGGTGTATATAGGATGCAAATTCCTTGCGGATAGACTTAAGAAGGACCGTAAATCTTGAGACTTTGACACCTCCGCCCGTACTTCCGGCGCAGGCGCCGACAGTCATAAGAAGGATAAGCGTGAGCTTACTTAGTGTCGGCCAGGTATCGAAGTCGGTAGAACCGTATCCTGTCGAAGATACGAGGGAAGCAACCTGGAAGAAGGAATGAGTAAGGGCTTCTCCGACGCTGTCGTAAAGATTTACTACATTGACGCAGATAACTGCGGTCGCGATTCCGATAAAAATGAGGTAACGGCGAACTTCTTCAAAGTCGAAGAACTTCCTGAACTGGCGAAGCAGGATAAAGTAGTATGCGTTGAAGTTAACTCCGAACAGGACCATGAAGATTGCAACGACCCACTGGATATATGCGGAATAACTCGCAAAGCTGTCGTTCTTGATTCCGAATCCACCGGTACCTGCTGTTCCGAATGAGAGCGTTGATGCTTCAAAGAGATTCATGCCGCCTAACATGAGAAGAATCATCTCGATGACGGTCATTACAAGATAGATTATGTACAGGATTCTGGCTGTGTGACGAATCTTGGGAACGAGCTTGCCGACGGAAGGTCCGGGGCTCTCTGCTCTCATAAGGTTGATGTTGGATCCGCCGCTCATGGGGATGACTGCAAGGAGGAATACGAGAACTCCCATTCCGCCGAGCCAGTGGGTAAATGATCTCCAGAATAAAGCCGTATGGGTAAGTACTTCGACTTCGGGAAGGATTGATGCTCCCGTCGTGGTAAAGCCGGATACCGTCTCGAACAGGGCGTCTGTAAATGAAGGAATCTCTCCGGAGATATAGAAGGGCAGACAGCCACCGAGACTCATTAATATCCAGCTGAGGGATGTTGCCACACAGCCTTCCTTAAGATAGATGACCATGTTCTTCGGCTTAAAAAGACTTCCTATCGTTCCGATAATCAGGAGAGCCAGAGCAGTAAAGAGGTAGATAAGTCCGACTTTCTCTCTGTAAATCAGAGATACGATACAGGGAAGCAGCAAAAAGACACCTTCTATACGAAGGACCTGCGCCAGAGTGTATCTTATCATCTGAATATTCATATACTGCTATCCGTCTTCTTTACTTAAGAATATTGGTAATGTCCGTAAAGCCGAGGTTTGTCGTTACGACCATTACGCTGTCACCGACTGAGATGATATCGTCACCTGTCGGGATTATGGTCTTGCCTTCGTGAATGATGAAGGAGATAAGAAGATTATCCTTGAGCTTAAGGTCACGAAGCTTTGTCGATGTCAGATCGGAATCCTTGGTAACTTTGAATTCGATGGCCTCGACCTTGGAATTGAACATGTGATAAAGCGTCTCGATATTGCTGTCCTTGGCTGCGGAACGCGCTCTTACATACGCGACAATCGCTTCTGATGTTACATATCTGGGATAGACGACGCTGCCCAGATCGAGCTTGCTTATTACTTCCGAGAAGCCCGGACGGCTGATCTTGGTGATGAGCTTGGCTGAAGATACATTCTTAACGTGAAGGGAAAGCATGATGTTCTCTTCGTCGATTCCGGTAAGGGGTACGAAAGACTCACATGTGTCTATGCCTTCCTCTGCCAGAAGGGCAGGGTCGGTTCCGTCGCCGTTAATGATGACTGCCTTGGGAAGAGACTCATAGAGCTCCTCGCACTTTGATTTGCTCTTCTCTATTATCTTGACTTCAATGCCGTTCCTTATAAGCTGGTCGGCAAGGTAGAAAGCGGCACGTCCGCCTCCTATAATCATGGTGCTCTTGACCTGCCTTGTATCAAATCCTATGAGATTAAGGAAATAAGCGGCCGCTTTATGAGTAGCGACAAAGGACATGTGGTCGCCTGCTTTAAGTACAAAATCACCTCTGGGGATTGTGACGTCTCCGTCTCTTTCCACTGCGCAGATGAGGATATCGTTGGTAAGATGCTTACCGAGATCATATACGGCCATTCCGTCGAGTCTGTTGCCTTCGGGAATTCTAAGCTTGACTATCTCAGCCTGACCGTGAGCAAAAGAGTTAATCTCAAGAGCCGTCGGAAGATACAAAAGTCTTGCCATCTCCTTGGCTGATTCGAGCTCGGGATTGATAATCATGGCGAGTCCGAGCTTCTCTCTTAAGTAATTGACTTCCTTGCTGTAATCGGGAGTTCTTACTCTGGCTATGGAGGCACAGTTGCTGAACTGGCTTGCAATGGTGCAGCAAAGGAGGTTCAGCTCATCGGATTCCGTGACCGCGATAATGAGATCGGCATCATTGATTCCGGCTTCTGACTGAGTAGTATAACTCGCGCCGTTGCCGACACATCCCATGACATCGTAATCGTTGCTGATATCTCTGACTTTGGCAGGATTCTTGTCAACGATGGTAATATCATGACCTTCCTTGCTTAACTGCTCTACGAGAGTACGACCGACCTTGCCGGCACCCACTATTATGATATTCAATCCCGCATCGGATTGGCGGCGTATCTTCATAATTCCTCCCAATAGCTTTTTAAGACTTTAATAATATACAACAATACAGGCAAATCTGCCATAATCAGGCATTTGAGAATATGTCAAAAAATCCTAAGCATAGTTCAAATTGTGTTCACATTTTCCTCACAATCGATTTACGGAATGATAGTTATGAGTTCATATGCGGTCGTTATCCTATAGATGTGAGTGAAAGCAATACGGGAGGGCAGACATATGAAGAAGTTCACAATGTACGAATTGATCTCAGCAGGATTACTCGTTATCGCAATCGCTGTTTCCGGCATTAAGATGTCCGGCAGAGATTCTCTTCTTGCATTTGGTGACAGAGCAACTTCTACAGAGTCTCCCGTAGAACTTCGAATTGACGCTCAGGCAGTGATCGCTCCTGAAACAGCCCCCGCAACAGTCGAAAATTCCGAGGAGTCCGCTCCTTCGGAAAAGAGTACACAGGACCAGGAAGCAGTTGAGGAGACAGAGGATGCCATTGAAGAGACTACGACAGAAGAGACTGTCGAGTCCGAGGTAGAGGAAACAGTTGCCGAGGATACGGTGCAGGTTATGGATGAGGCACCCCGGGAGTCCGCAGCAACGGCAGCAGAGGAAGGTAGTCAGAGTGCTGCTCCCGTAGAGACGACAGCTCAGGTCGTAGTAGAGACTGAACCTGAGGTCGTTGCTACAGAAGCAACACAGGCTCCCGAGCCGGCAGCTCCCTCTATTAACTATCCCCCCGCAGGAACTCAGGAGTATGAGCTTTTTGTTCTCATCAATAATGAGAGAGCAGCTAATGGCCTTCCTCCTTACAGCTGGAGCGGATCACTTGCAGATTGTGCTTACGTAAGAGCATCTGAGTCAGTTGACTGCTTCTCACACACAAGACCCGACGGTTCTGACTGGTATACAGTTAATCCCTCTATCATGTATGGTGAGAATCTTGCTACAGGTCAGGACAATGTTCAGTGGGTATTCAATGACTGGATGGCTTCTCCTGAACACAGAGCCAATATCCTTGGTCCCTTTAACACATACGGTTCAGCAAGAGTCGGTAACACATGGGCACAGGAGTTCGGATATTGATTCGATTTAACAGAACATTGGAATATTAGTTCAATATAGGTATTTGTCATAAGACGGCAGATACCTATATAATTTTGTGTAGAAATAATTCTCGAAAGGCAGAATAGAATGGAAACGTTAAAAAGAGGTTTTTACACGGGTGAGCGCGCCCTTTTTCATTTGGCAGATACAAGAATAGAGGAAGCGATTTTTGACGACGGAGAATCTCCGCTTAAGCACAGCAGCAATATTGAGCTTATCGACACATCTTTTAAGTGGAAGTATCCCCTCTGGTATGCGGAAAATATCAGCATGAAGAACTGCCGCCTCTTTGATATGGCAAGAGCGGGCATATGGTATACCAACAATCTTGTCATGGATAATGTCACGATTGAGGCACCCAAGAGCTTCAGAAGATGCAATAATATCAAGCTTAATAAGGTCAGCTTCTTTAATGCGGCTGAGACATTGTGGTCCTGCAGGGGCGTAAGCCTTAACGACGTAAAGGTTAAGGGCGACTACTTTGCCATGAACAGCAGCGACATGACTATCGACAAGATGGAACTTGTCGGCAATTACGGCTTCGACGGCTGCTCGAATGTCACAGTCAGCAACAGTGTGCTTCTTACAAAGGATGCTTTCTGGAACTGCAGTAATATAACCGTTAAGGATTCTTATATCTGCGGAGAATATCTGGGATGGAATTCGGAGAATCTCACATTCGAGAACTGCACAATCGAGAGCCTTCAGGGAATGTGCTACATAAAGGGCATCACCATGAAGAATTGTAAGCTCATTAATACGACTCTTTCTTTTGAGTATTCGGATGTGGATGCTCAGATAGAGGGCAAGATCGACAGCGTTAAGAATCCGACATCCGGAATTATTAAGGCGGACCATATAGATGAACTCATTATGGAAGATAACAGAGTAGATACAACTGCGACAAAGATTATTATGGAAGAATAATATGAATTACGATTTTGACAAAGTAACGGATAGAAGCGGTACGGACAGCCTTAAGTGGGGGAAGCTTGAAGGAGTTCTTCCCATGTGGGTAGCCGACATGGATATTGAGACATTTCCCGGTATAAAGCAGGCTATCAGTAAGCGTGCTTCCCACGGTATTTACGGCTATACCATGGAGACTGATTCATGGGCCGAGGCTTACCGTTACTGGTGGCAGACAAGACACGGTTTTAATATCGACAGGGACTGGCTCGTATTTGTTACGGGAGTTGTTCCCGCCATCTCTTCTGCCGTTCGTAAGCTGACTACTCCGGGTGAGAAGGTTCTTATACAGACTCCCGTCTATTCGATTTTCTTCAATTCAATTCTGAATAACGGAAGATTTGTTGTAGAGAACAAGCTTTGCTACGACAAAGACAAGCACGAATACTCAATAGACTGGGACGATCTTGTTACTAAGCTTAGAGATCCCCAGGTGAGCCTGATGATTCTCTGTAATCCCCAGAATCCTTCCGGCAACATCTGGGATAAGGATACGCTTATCAGAATAGGTGAGCTTTGCAAGAAGAATAACGTACGTGTCATATCGGATGAGATTCACTGCGATATAGTGGCGCCGGGTATGGAATATGTGCCTTTCGCTTCTGCTTCTCAGACTAACAGGGAGATTAGTGTTACACTCGTTGCTCCTACCAAGACTTTTAATATTGCCGGGCTTCAGACGGCAGCCATGGTAATACCCGATCCCGATCTTCGCCATAAGATGTGGAGAAGTGTTAATACCGATGAGGTCGGAGAAGGCGGCTGCTTTGCCTATGAAGCTGTTAAGGCGGCTTTTACGCCCGAAGGCGGACAGTGGCTTGATCAGCTTAGAGAATATCTCTGGAACAACAGGCAGGCTGCCGAGAAGTACATTAACTCGAATATCCGATCTTTGAAGGTCGTCACGTCAAACGCTTCCTATCTTATGTGGGCGGATGCTTCGGCTGTTACTTCCGATTCCGACAGATTTATCGAGCACCTGGAGAAGAAGGCAGGACTTATGCTTAATTCCGGCAAGGCTTTCGGCGGCAACGGCGACAGATTTGTCAGAATCAATCTCGCCTGCCCCAAGAGCCTTCTTGAAGAAGGTCTGACCAGGCTTAATAAGGGTACAAACAGTTATAATGAATAAAAGTAAAGACGATTTCTACAGTAAGCTTACCAAGCTTATTCTGCCGATGACGCTTCAAAACTTCATGTTCGCGCTGATTCCCGTATCAGATGCCGTGATGCTCGTTACGCTCGAACAGGATCAATTGTCGGCGGTGTCACTTGCTTCTCAGGCCATGTTCGTTCTTAACATGTTTCTCTTTGCCATAATAAGCGGCATGAGTATGTTCGCGGCACAGTACTGGGGCAAGAAGGATGTAAGATCCATAGAGAAAATCATGGGTTATTCACTCGGCCTCATGGTCCCCATGGTATTTGTATTCTTCGCTATGGCTTTCTTCTGCCCGCTTGGAATAATGAGGGTATTTACCGACGAGCCTGCCATCATCGACTATGGTATGGGATACCTTAAGTTTGTCGCTCTGGCATATATCTTCGACGGCCTTGCCCAGGTTCTGGCAGCTATCCTTAAGAATGTGGAACTTGTAAAGGAAAGTACAATCATAAGCGTCGTTATGGTTATTTCCAACATCACGCTTAACGCGGTATTTATCTTCGGACTTCTCGGCCTTCCCTCCATGGGAGCAAGGGGAGCGGCTCTTGCAACGACAATCTCTTCCTTTATAGGGCTTGCGGGAGCTCTTGTTGTCCTTCTGACAAGAAGTGACATCAAGATTCGCTTCAGGGACATCGTGTCTACGGATATAGATCTTCGTAAGGACTTCAGTAAATACTCCGGTCCTCTTCTTGCCAACAACCTTATCTGGGGTATGGGCTTTACCATGCTCTCTGTCATTATCGGACATTTAGGTTCCGATGCCGTAGCAGCCAACTCCATCGCGGCAGTTGTTAAAGATCTGGTATCAAGCTTCTGCTTTGCCCTTGCTGCTGGTGGTTCCATCGTAGTAGGCAACGAGCTTGGAGCAGGTAATCTCGACAAGGCCAAAGACTACGGCGGAAGGCTTCTTAAGCTTGCCATTGTAAGCGGAATTATCCTGGGAGCCATCACTGCTCTTCTGACTCCCGTTATTGTTCATCTAGTTAACCTGACACCGACATCCAAGAAGTACCTTACCTGGATGCTTCTTATGTGTCTTTACTACATCTTCGGCAGATCTCTTAATTCGGTTCTTATCTCAGGCATCTTTGCCGCAGGAGGAGACACCAAGTTCGGCATGATCTGCGATACCGTTACAATGTGGGCCTTTATTGTTCCCATAGGAGCGTTACTTGCATTTGTGGTAAAGATTCCCGTCATTGGCGTATGCTTCTTCCTCTACCTTGATGAGATGGTAAAAATCCCCATCGTAATCAAGCACTACAAGAAATACCTCTGGGTAAAAAATATCGTAGACAAGACTGCTCCCGCCACGGAATAATTCCGGCTTAACTTTATGCTTGCAACATACCCCTAGGGGGTATATACTTCTCTCGAAAGAAAAGCATTTCGGGAGGAGTTTTTATGTCTGACAATAATTGTCCCTGCTGCAGCAGAAGCAAGAACAGAAGTGAAGACGAAGTAAAAGATCTCATGAAGCGCCTCAACAGGATAGAAGGCCAGATCAGGGGCATTAAGAGGATGGTCGAGGAAGACTCATACTGCATAGACATAATTAATCAGGTCAGCGCCGCCGGATGTGCTCTCGACAGTTTTACCAAGGTTCTTCTTGCCACGCACATCAAGACCTGCGTTGCCGAAGACGTCAAAGCCGGACAGGAAGAGAAGCTCGATGAGCTTGTAAAGACATTACAGAAATTAATGCGATGAAGAAGTATAACGTTACAGGAATGAGCTGTGCCGCATGTCAGGCACGAGTCGAGAAGGCAGTAAACGCAGTAGAAGGCGTAACTTCCTGCTCAGTAAGCCTCCTTACAAACTCCATGGGAGTAGAAGGAGACGTAAGCGAAGATGCCGTCATTAAGGCGGTCCGCGATGCAGGCTACGACGCTTATGTAAGCGGAGAAAAAGGCAGCACGAAGAAGACAAATTCCGATAAGGAAGCACTGGAAGATAAGACTACGCCGCTTCTTAAAAAGCGCCTTATATCTTCTCTTGTTTTCCTTGTTGTCCTTATGTATTTTTCCATGGGCCACATGATGTTTAACCTCCCTCTGCCGAACTTCTTTGAGGGCAATCATCTGGCGATGGGCCTTGTTCAGATGCTGCTTAGCATAATAATCATGTTCATTAACAGGCAGTTCTTCATAAGCGGTTTTAAGAGCCTCATTCACAGAGCTCCCAATATGGATACACTTATCGCTTTAGGTTCCGGAACTTCCTTTGTATATTCCACCGTAATGCTCTTTGCCATGACAAGAGCGGTGACGGACGGAAACAGTGAAGCTGTTATGCAGTACATGAACGAATTCTACTTTGAATCCGCGGCGACAATTCTCACCCTTATTACCGTAGGAAAGATGCTTGAATCCTACTCCAAGGGCAAGACTACCAACGCTTTAAAGAGCCTTATGGACCTCTCTCCCGAGACGGCTAATGTCATAAGAGACGGCGTGGAGAAGAAGATAGCTTTGGAAGAAGTAGTTGAAGGCGACATCTTTGTAGTAAGGCCGGGTGAGAACATACCCGTGGACGGTATCGTGACAGAAGGAAGGACGGCCGTCAACGAAGCTGCGATAACGGGAGAAAGCATGCCGGTAGATAAGAGTGAAGGCGACAATGTTACCTCCGCCACAATTAATATCTCAGGCTTTATCAGATGCCGCGCGACGAGAGTCGGTGAAGATACGACACTTGCAAAAATAATTAAGACGGTATCAGATGCCGCGGCCACCAAGGCTCCCGTAGCAAAGCTTGCTGACAGGATATCTCTGGTATTCGTTCCCGCGGTTATTATCATCGCCATTGTAACGATGCTGATCTGGCTTCTTGTGGGTAAAGAATTCGGCTTTGCTCTTGCAAGAGGAATCTGCGTTCTCGTCGTATCCTGCCCCTGCGCTTTGGGCCTTGCTACGCCCGTTGCCATAATGGTGGGAAGCGGAGTAGGAGCAAGAAACGGCATTCTCTTCAAGACTGCTTCGGCCTTGCAGGAGACGGGTAATATCAGGACGGTCGCTCTCGACAAGACGGGTACAATCACCAGGGGAGAGCCTGTTGTAACGGATGTTATCGGAGAAGAGGACAGGCTTCTTAAGATAGCGGGAGCTCTTGAGAGTAAGTCTGAGCACCCCATAGCAAAAGCCGTGATGAACTATCTTAATTCAAAGGGAATAAACTATCCTGAGCTTAGCGACTTCGAGAATCTGGTAGGATCCGGCGTAAAGGGCAGGATAGACGGTAAGGAAGTCTTCGCAGGGAAGATAAAGGGAGATAAGAAGTCGGAGGAACTGGCCAAGGAGGGCAAGACTCCTATAGCCTTCTACGAAGAAGGTAATCTTATCGGAATCATTGCCGTCGCAGATACAGTAAAGGAAGACAGCGTAGCAGCCATAAAGCACATGAAGGAAATGGGACTTCATACGGTTATGCTTACGGGAGATAATAAACTCACGGCTGAGTATATCGCGGGCATTGCAGGTGTAGACGAAGTAGTCGCAGAGGTTCTTCCCGGAGGCAAGGAAGAGATAGTAAGAAAGCTTCAGGAGAAGGGCAAAGTCGCCATGGTAGGAGACGGCATCAACGATGCTCCCGCTCTTACAAGAGCCGACATAGGAATAGCTATCGGAGCAGGTACGGATGTTGCCATAGACGCTGCGGAACTAGTCTTAATGAAGAGCAGCCTTGAAGATGTCTGCTCGGCAGTAAAAATAAGCCGCAAGACTTATAAGAACATAATAGAGAATTTCTTCTGGGCGTTCTTTTATAACATCCTTCTTATTCCAATCGCGGCGGGCGCTTACACACATCTCTTCGGGCTTACCATGCAGCCGGAATTCGGTGCTGCTGCCATGAGTCTTTCGAGCTTCTTTGTAGTAATGAATGCCCTAAGATTAAACTTAATAAAAGTATACAATAGTAGTAAAAACAAACCTGAGGAGGAAACCAACATGAACACAAACACAACAATTCTTGTCGACGGCATGATGTGCCCTCACTGCGAAGCAAACGTTAAGAAGGCTCTCGAAAGTCTTCCCGGAATCATCAGTGCCGACGCAAGCCACGAGAAGGGAAGCGTAGACATAGTATCGGAGGGTGAGATTGACCTTCAGACAATCAAGCAGGTTATAGAAGAAAAGGGATATGTCTTCAATGGAAAGCAGGATTAACGTAGTTTTATTCGAACCCGAGATTCCTCAGAATACGGGCAACATAATGAGAACGTGCGTGGCGGCAAACTGCGCTTTGCATATAATTAAGCCGCTCGGATTCGACATAGATAATCCCAAGTTCAAGCGTGCTACTACCAACCACATCACCTGGGCGGAGTATACACTCTATGAGAACTTCGAAGACTTCGTAAAAAAGAACGACGGTGAGTACTACTTCATGACCAGATACGGCAAAGTACCGCCTTCGGATATTGACTTCAAAGAGGCACAAAAGCCGATATATCTTATCTTCGGCAAGGAGAGTACGGGTGTTCCCTACGATATTCTTAAGGAGAATCTGGACCGCTGCTTCAGAATACCCATGGCAGAAGAGTGCAGAAGCCTTAACTTAAGTAATGCCGCTGCTATCTCCATCTACGAATGCGAAAGGCAGCTCGGCTATCCCGGCCTGTCCATGACTGAAGTACAAAAGGGCGAAGACTTCCTTGAGTCCTACGACGCCACTTTGGGGAAGAATTAAGACCCCATTAATGAATCGATGAACGAAGATGCCTCAAAGAGATCTTTGCAGATCCTGAGGCTCTTTGCTTCCATCTCCTCGTTGGGAGGAAGAAGGTCCGGTACCATAATCGCATTCATATTAGCGTTATGTGCCGCCTTTATTCCGTTATGCGAATCTTCTATTACAATGCAGGCGGAAGGGGAGACCTTAAGCTCCTCTGCGGCCTTTAAGAAGATGTCAGGATCGGGCTTTGAACGGCTTACCATATCTCCGCCGATTGTAGTTACAAAGTAATCGTACAGGCCTGCGTCCTTAAGCTGACTGTTAACAAGATCGGTGGCGGTGGAAGAAGCTACCGCAGTCTTTATATTCTTGTCGCGTAAAGATATTAGTATCTCTTCGATTCCGGGCTTCTTGGGGAGTTTACCGCCATCGCAGAGCTCGTGATATCCGGCGCTTATATGCTTACGATGCTCATCGTAAGAGAAGTCCTCGCCATAGGCTTCGGCGAAGATTTTCTTTGTGGCTGTTTTATTGATCCCAATGCATTTATATATAACATCGCCTACATCTTTAAGGCCGACCTTTGCACCGTATTCTACCCAAAGATTGTAGACTACTTTCTCAGAGTCGAATATGACTCCGTCCATATCAAATATTACTGCTTCAATATTCATCTTTAAGGTACTCCATAAAGGCATCGAGGCCTTCTACAATATCACGGAAATAGAAGATTCATTCCGCCATGCCATACGAGTTCATCAGGACTTATGTTGTGCTATTATACATAATCTCTATAGATACTCCAACTAATCTCACTGTCACTTGGTTCAGAGGTTGTAAATGAATTATCACTACAGTGGATATAAATCCACTGGCCTTCAGTGACACGAATCATAGCGTCATCAATCGCTGCCGGTTCATAAGCCTGTGGAATATAGCGCAAAGCATCTTGAAATTCTTCATCAAGAACATATATCTCAAGTGTGACATCAGAATTATCACAATATGCTAGAAACATTCCTGATTCTTCCACCGGCAAATAGAAAAAACCGCTTTCCCAAATATCAGCAATCGTAAACGAACCAGAAGCCATAACAGGAGGTTCCATATCTATATCAGGGAAAACATATGTCTGAGATGTTCCTCTATCTGATGAAGTGGTTGTGGTTTCCTTCTCGATTTTCTTGTTAATAGCACTAATCAAACAAGCGGAAAACACCAGCAAAACTACTGCTAAAACTGGTATAAGTTTCTTTTTCATATCTATTTTCTCCTGCTTATACACACGAAGAAATAGCACCATTAGTTGCAAGATATTTCAAAAAACCTTCCAACCCATCAACAATATCATTATAAGTTGTAGAAAAATCTCCCGTATACCAAGGGTCAGCAATTGACTGTCCTTCGCGGCCGGCATAGTTAAGCAATAACTCAATTTTTGAATCAGGATCACCACCTGTGATTCTCATTGTATTTCTTATGTTGTTTGAATCTGCACAAAGAAGATAGTCGTAATACATATAGTCATGCTTAGTTACTTGAACAGCACGCTTGTTTTTCCAGTTAGTATAGGGAGTGCCACCAATACCTCTAGCCTTTAACTCCCGCTGAGCAGGTGGATAAATAGGGTTGCCAACAGATCCCCATATTTCCTCTGTGGATGTTGCCGCAGATTTAATCTCGAACTGATCCTTAAGTCCACGTTTCTCCACCATATCCTTAAACACAAACTCCGCCATTGGAGAACGACATATATTACCATGGCACACTATAAGCACTTTTATCTTATCTGGCATATCTTTCTATAACCTCGCATAATCCTGCA
>JAKSRK010000045.1 GCA_024403655.1 Saccharofermentans sp.
GGAGAACCCTCATACAAGAAACTAACTTCCGAAAACGGGATTAACCGTTATAGATGTCATTGTACTGTGTTGTAAGACCATCGCAGTTAAGGGACTCACAAGAAGCAACATATTCTTCCCACTGAGTATCGATATCAGCCTGACCTGTGATGAACATCAATGTCCAGGTATTAACGTTATCGACAAGAGGAGTAGCGATAAGGTTCATATCCTCACTCTCTTCAGCTGTAGGAACGATCGGGGGAGCCAAAGGAGGTGTCTCTCTGTACTCAATGTTTCTGTTAACATAATCAGCAACATCAGGGATGTAGTTATCTGTCATCTCATCAACAGTACCACCGTAGAAGTAGTTACCACCTGCATAACCCCACTGGAATCTGATATCAACATCGTCATCGCTCTGTGAAGCATATCCGAGACCACCGCAGCAGAAGCCGGGAAGAAGTGACTTTGATCCGTCATCGTTGTACTGGAATGTCTCGCCCTCAACACCCCACTTTGTAAGGATGTAAGCCTCATCAGAATAGAAGAGCCAGTCAACGAATCTGAGCATTTCGATGAAGCCGTCCTCACCGAGCTCATCAAGAGCATTCTGAGAAATCATAACGCCGTTCTCAAGTCTCTCAGCACCAGCTGTAGAGTAGTTTGTTGTTCCTCGAGGAGGAGTGATGATGTATGTCTCGTAGTTACCTGCACCAAGCTGCTCGTCAAGGTTTGCATAGTAGTTAGCAACCTGACCCTGGTTAACGGAAAGGATTACTGTCTCACCGTTGTAGAATCTGTTTGTAGCTGTTGAATCGTCCTGTGTGAATGTCTCGGGATCAAGGATACCCTCTTCAACAAAACGGTTAGCTGTCTGAAGCATTGTTCTGTAGTTATCGCTTGTAGGTGAGAAATAGAACTCATCATTTGCGGGATCGTATCTCATACCGTTACCGATAGCCCAACCTGCGTTAACGTCGAATGTCTGACCCATAACCTTAAGGAGGTTACCACCGTTACCCTGTCCGGATTCATTACCGCACCAGAGGTCGGACCAGATGTAATCGTCTTCACTGCAAAGACCTTCTTCAACCATGTATGCCTTAACCTGGATAAGAGCGTCGCAAAGATCATCCCATGTCCAGTCTTCTTCCATAGAAGCTACGTCTACACCAGCTGCCTCGAAGATATCACTTCTGATCATGAAGGAGTAGTTAAGCAAAGGCTGCTCAAGCATACCGGGAAGTCTGTAGTAGTTACCGTCGGCTCTTGTGATGGTACGAAGATCATCAGCCATGTTGTAAGTATTATAGAAATCCGTGAAGTAAGGCATGTACTGTACATACTGAGAAATAGGTACAATAGCACCACCGTCAACGAATGAAGAATCATCGTAAATCTTAGGGATGATGTATGCAGAAGAACCGGAGTTGATCTCAAGTGTGATATTCTGCATGTAGTCGTTACTATCGTAGGAAATAAGCTCGAGATGAACGTTTGTAAGTTCCTCGATCTTAGCGAAGATACCCTCGCTCTCCCATGTTTCAACCATCGGATACCAGCTGGCATCACTGAAGTACATGGTGTAAGTTACAGGCTCATTTGCATGGAATGTCTCGCCAAGACCATAAGTATAAGGAAGGTCTTCTTCGTTATCTGCAACTGTAGTCTCAATAACATCACCAAGTGTTGTTATTGCGCTGCTCTCTGTCGGCTGTGTTGAAGAACATGCTGTTCCCATAGCCATTGACAATACCAACGAAGTGCTGACAAACGCTTTAAGTTTGTTCGTTTTCATTGTTTTCCTCCATTTTTGTAACATTTATTTTGATGTCGGCTAAGGCCGATTGCATCCTATAGAAAGTGAAATACTATTACTCCTTAACACCACCGAGCATCATACCCTGTACGTAATACTTCTGAACGAAAGGATATACTGCGATGATGGGAAGTACTGTAAGAACCATTGCACAGGACTTGATGTTCAATGATACGGATATTGCATCAGGATCGTTTGCACCCTGTCCTCTGATGATTGTCTGAAGGTAGTAAGCAACAGGCCACTTTGACTTATCCTGAAGATAAAGGAAAGCGTTGAACCAGTTGTTCCAGTACATAACTGAGTAGAAAAGTGTCATTGTAGCCATGATGGGCTTGGACAAAGGAATTGCGATTCTCCAGAATACGCCGAACTTTGAAAGACCATCCATCTCACCTGCTTCCTCAAGATCCTTGGGGATGCTCTGGAAGAATGACTTCATAAGAAGTACGTAGTATGTGCTGATCATCATGGGAAGAATGAAACCGCCGATAGTATTCTTGATTCCGATTCTGTCTACAAGAATATAGTTAGCGATAAGTCCGCCGCCGAAGTACATGGTAAATACGATAAAAGGAGTAAGTACCTTGTTGAACTTAAGCTCTGTCTTGGACATGGGATAAGCAAGCAATGCTGAGAAAAGGAGTGAACATACAGTACCTATAACCGTATAGATGATTGTGTTCTTATAGAACATCAGGAACTCACCCTTGCTGAGGATATATTTATATGTGTCTATATTAAATCCTTCGGGAATGAGGCTTGTATGTCCTGCAATAATCGCCTTATCTGAAGTAAATGACTGAGATACAAGATAAAGGAAAGGATAAAGAGTAACTATTGATATGATCAGCATCAGAATTGTATTTACTACTGTAAAGATTCTGTAGCCGGTAGACTCCTTAATCTTGTTCTTTCTTGTATGTGCTTTGAGTTGATTTGTGTTAATCATGTTATTACCTTCCTTAGTATCACCAGAGGCTGCTGTCTGATACTTTCTTAGATATCTGGTTTGCAACAGTTAAGAGGACAAGATTGATAAGTCCTTCAAAAAGACCAACTGCAGTAGCATATGAGAAGTTACCGCCTGTATTGGAACCGATACCCATTCTGTACACGTATGTGGAGATGATATCTGCTGTTGAATATGTCATGGGGTTATAAAGAAGGAATACCTTCTCGAATGCTCCGCCTGATCCGACAAGACCACCGATATCAAGAATAAGAAGTGTTGTGATTGTAGGAAGAATACAAGGTATTGTGACATGCCATACTCTCTGGAAGTGATTAGCACCGTCAACGGAAGCTGCTTCATAAAGTGAAGGATTGATTCCTGACATTGCAGCGAGGTAAAGTATCGTACCCCAGCCCAATGACTGCCAGAGACCGGAGACTATGAATATTGTTCTGAACCAATCTGCAACAGCGATGAAGTTAATCTTCTCTTTACCAAGTGAAGCAAGTAATGAATTGATGGGACCTGCTGTGGAAAGAAGTTCCTTAATCATACCTGCAACGATTACCATCGAGATGAAGTGAGGAAGATATGATACTGTCTGAACGAACTTCTTCCAGTGAACATTTCTTATCTCGTTGATAAGCAGTGCAAATATCAGTGTGAGAGGGAATCTTACAAGAAGATATCCGATGTTAAGGATAAGCGTATTGGCAAATGCCTTCCAGAATGTATGGTCCTTCATGAACTGCTTAAAGTAACGAAGTCCACTCCACTCCTGACCGAAGATATTACCTCCGGCTCTGTACTTACGGAAAGCAATGATATTACCGAACATTGGAATATATCTGAAGATGATGTAGTAAATCACTGGGATTACTACCATAAGATACAGCTGCCAGTAACGGCCGAATCCCTTACGGAATTTCTCACCCTTGGAGAGTTCCTTCGGGACATAGGTTTGCGATTCATTGTTACGCATATAGAAAACACCCTTCTGCTATTAATTGTACTAGTATGCTAGTCCGCTTGTGTATTCATACTATCAACACGTTTGTGATATGTCAATAGTACAAACGATGGATTCAAAGCAAAAAAATAACACATTGCACAAACGCAACGTGTTATTTATCTTATGAGTTTCTATTTTTCTTAATATATAAAATTTTCTACAATATTTGATGCTCGAGCCCCTAGTTCCGACTTTCTACGGCTGTGTATCTCGAACATCTCACCCAGATCCCCGGCAGGAACACACCTGATGTTATCCAGCAGTTCTTCTACCTGCAGCTGCTGTGCCTGAATAGACCTCCAGCCATCGGGGACTTTTGATATATCCTCGGACTGCGGATCAATGAAGTCTGTGAGCTCCGTTATTATAAAAGGAGTATCCGCTCCGAGAAGTTCCCTCCAACTTTGAACCATTGCCTTAAATTTGAGGTCATATCCTTCCGGTTCTTCCGCGTTGGATTCACCCTGATACCACATGACTGCTTTGACTGACACATTGCTTAACGGAGTGATCAGAGACTTATACAAAATTGACGGGAACCATACGAGCATCTTCCCTGCTTCAAATCTCTCACAACTCTTCTCGGTAACTTTCTTCCAGGTTCCCTCAAGGGATATCTTTTTGTCGTTGACCCTTATGTAGAATGTATGGAAAGGAACTCCTCCTCCGCTTTGTCTCTCTGTGATAAGTCTTAAAGCGATGAGGTTCTTTCCCTTATGAAGTATCTTCGAATCAAAAGCATACTTACGCGGAGGATACTGATACTCGGTTCTGCCTACTTCAACACCGTTAATATAAGTCACATCTGCATCTATCCACTGACCGCAGTAGAGGAATGCATCTTCCACATCCTCTTCTACTTCAAACTCCTTATAGACCCAGATGCTTCCTGTAATGCCTTTTACTATTCCGGGTACTTCAAAGTCTTCTGCATCCGCAGGGATTTCCTTTGAATACACAGCAGGATCGAACACTCTTGTAGCATCTCTCCAGTCTGCACATCTCTTCTCCTGTTCCTTGAGATAATTGCTTAAAGTATCTTCGCCTGCGAATTCCTCTATAAGCTTATAATCGGCCGACATCTTTTTAACGTCTTCTTCGGTCATCCATGCTTCAATAGTGGCTCCGCCCTGAGCGTTAAGAATAAGTCCTATCGGAATCTCAAGCTTATCGTAGATTCGCTTAAATGTATAAACGCCGTAAGCACTCATATCCTGAATCTGTCCCTGGACCGCTCTTGTCCATGAAGATTCCGGAAGCTTATATTCACTGTTGTCCTTGTAGACCGGCTCCGGCATCATGCGATACTGTCTTATGTAAGGATAGTTCGCACTCTTGGCTTCCTCCTCAGACAGATCGTAGGTTCTGTATATCGGAAGTTCCATATTGGACTGTCCTGCCAGGATAAATACATCTCCGAAGCAAACTTCGTGAAGTACGATTGTCTCACTTCCTTCAATCGTCATGTCGACATCAAAGGCAGCCTTCTGCGCTGCAATGACTACGTCAAATTTGCCGTCCTTAACCTCAGATACGAATGTCTGACCTCCGACTGTTACCTTCACTTCAGAACTGCCTTCGTCAGTACCCCAAATGTGGTTCTCACGGTCTCTTTGAAGTATCATTCCGTCCCCGAAAATACCTGCTAATTTCATACTTAACCTCACTAACATTCTAGGATAGTAGTTGTTGTTATTAACCTAATCTTAGTTTATAATCTTAACAGGTGCAATATCAAAAATGTATACGGGAAGCTGTTCAAATGGGAAACTCTTTTGACAAGATTACAAAATCCAAATTATATGAGCTGGGCAGCATTTTATGGGACATTGTTGCCCTCTCTCTTCTTTGGCTGATCTTCTCCATTCCCGTTATAACTTCAGCCGCTTCTTCGTCAGCTCTTTACTTTGCACTCTATAGAAGAATCAAGAAAGAATCTGACAATGCCGTTCCCGACTTCATGAGAAGTTTTGCAGGCAATCTTAAGCAAAGCATTCCTTTAAGTCTTCTCTATGTTTTATTCGCAGCAGTAATTGCGTTTAACATCAACATAGCACGCTACGGCATAGGAGGAGTCGCTCTTCCCGAATGGTATCTTCCTTTCGCACTTCTTCTCATTGTGCCCTACCTGGTAATCTATCCTTTCGCTTATCCTTATCTTGCAAGATTTTGCACAAACACAGCTACCATCATCAAGAATGCAGCTGCATTTTCTGCTATGAATCCGGGTAAGGCAATTCTCTTGTTTATACTTAGCTTTGCTTCAATAGCTCTAATGATTCTCTTTCCTCCCTGCCTGCTCGTAATGCCTTTCACTGCAGCCTATCTCAGGGTGCTTATAGTAGAGAAGATATTTGAAGCTGCTATCGAGAGAGAGCATAAGGCAGGAGAAGAAGACACGGAAGATATGGGAGAGACAGATGCTTAATATTATTCAGCTTGCATTAGGACTTGCTTCAGTTGTATTTATATTCCTGGGACTTTTTAAGACTATCCGTTCTCTTGATAAGAACGACAGTTCCAAGACAATACCACAGGCAACGGTAATAAAGTCGACGGTATTTGTTCTGATAGGACTTCTCCTTTATACCGGAGTAAAGACCTGTTCGAACATGATGAAGTCGGATGCAGCCGATTATGAAATCTACGTCATTTACTTGGCTTCGGCAGTTGATGTCGTAAAGGTATTCGGCTTCCTTTTATTCGTTCCCCTGCTTATAAAAGTCCTCGCTCCGAAGACTGTTCGCAAGCAGGATACAGACAAATTGTAAACAAGACTGTTTTTACCGCAAGGAGCTATTGACTTGGTACTTGCGGTCTAGTATTCTAGTCTTAAACAGATAAATCATGAATGAGAGATACTGATATGAAAATGATTTTAAGATGGTTCCCTAACGGGGACGACACAGTTACCCTTGAGCAGATCAGACAGATTCCCGGTGTTTCCGGAGTAGCTACTTTCCTGTCTGATATTCCTGCCGGCGATGTATGGTCCATGGACAGGATTCTTGCCGTTAAGAACGAAGTTAACGAAGCAGGGCTCGAGATGGAAGTAATCGAGAGCATCAATGTCCACGAAGACATTAAGAAGGGTCTTCCTACAAAGGACATGTATATCGACAACTATATTAAGACAATGAAGAATCTGGCCGATGCAGGAGTTAAGTGCGTATGCTACAACTTCATGCCTGTTCTTGACTGGTACAGATCAGATCTTTATCTTCCCATTGAAGACGGAAGTCTTGCCATGTCTTACTCACACGACTTTGCAAAGACACTTACTTTGGAATCCATGACTGAATCCATGATTAACGGTTCCAATAACTTCACACTTCCCGGATGGGAGCCTGAGAGATTCGGTAAGATGGCAGAAGATATCGCCTTCTACCAGAACGTATCTCAGGACGAGTACTTCAAGAATATTAAGTACTTCCTTGATGCAATCATTCCTGCAGCTGAAGAGTTCGATCTTGACTTCGGTGTTCATCCCGACGATCCGCCCTTCCCTCTCTTTAACCTCCCCAAGGTGGTTAACAACCAGGATTCAATAAGAAAGTATCTTTCTCTTCACGACAGCAAGAGAAACGGTCTTACACTTTGCACGGGAAGTCTCGGTGCCAACAAGAATAACGACGTTGCTTCTATTGCTGCAGAATTCGCTGCTGAAGGCAAGGTACCTTTTGTACATCTTCGTAATGTTAAGCACACATCTGAGACAGATTTCCACGAGAGCGCACACCCTTCAGAGTGCGGCGACCTCGATATGTATGCCATCATCAAGGCTTTGCAGGACAACGGCTTTGACGGCTACATCAGACCTGATCACGGAAGAATGATCTGGGGCGAGAAAGGCAGACCCGGCTATGGTCTTTATGACAGAGCTTTGGGAGCTACTTACCTTGAAGGTCTCTGGGAAGCCTGCAAAAAATCACGCTGATATTTAATTACATTTGGAGGGAACTTATATGGCTAAGTTAACACTTGATACTCTTTTGAAAGGAGGATTCGAGTCTACGCCTGTTAAGATTCCGTCTTACGACATCGACAAGATGCGGAAGATTACCGCGCAGGAGCCTTGCTGGCTCCACTTCGGCGCAGGAAATATCTTCCGTATTTTTATTGCAAGACTGGACCACGAATTACTTAACAAGGGCCTTTGGGATAAGGGCGTAATTGCCGCTGATACTTTTGACGGTGAGATAATCGACAGTATCTATCTGCCTCACGATAACCTTACCCTTGCAGCTGACATGAGAAGCGACGGTAATATTGCTTTCGAGATTGTTTCCTCTGTAGCAGAAGCTATAAACGCAGCTTCGGACACTAACGGTTCCGCAGAGAGATTAAAGGAGATTTTCGCTTCTTCTTCTCTTCAGATGGTCAGCTTCACTCTTACGGAGAAGGGTTATGCACTTAAGGATATGGCAGGTAATTACCTTCCCGTAGTTACTGCTGATATTGAGGGCGGCCCTGATAACTGCAGGCACGCCATGAGCCGCGTATGTGCTCTCCTTCTTCACAGATTTAATTCCTGCAAAGCTCCCATTGCTCTTGTAAGCATGGACAACTGCAGCCATAACGGAGAGAAGCTCAGAGGAAGTATCCTTGAGACTGCAAATAACTGGCTCGCGAAAGGCTTCGTAGGAGAAGACTTCATCGAATGGATCAGTAACGAGAATGAAGTAGCTTTCCCCTGGAGCATGATTGATAAGATCACTCCCCGTCCCGATAAGACTGTAGAAGAGAAAGCCATCGAAGCAGGAATGGAGGGTGTTGCTCCCATTACTACTTCAAAAGGAACCTTCATCGCGCCTTTTGTTAACGCAGAGATTCCTCAGTATCTTGTAATCGAAGATAACTTCCCCGCAGGCAGACCTCCGCTTGAGAAGGCCGGCGTCTACTTTACTGTCAGAGATACGGTAAATAACGTAGAGAAGATGAAGGTAACAACATGCCTTAATCCTCTTCACACTTCCCTTGCAGTATTTGGCTGCCTCTTAGGCTACAGCAGAATCTCAGATGAGATGAAGGATAAGGACCTTAATAGTCTTGTAAATAAGCTCGGTTACGATGAAGCCATGAAGGTTGTTATCGATCCCGGCATCATCAAGCCTGACGCATTTATAAAGGAAGTCCTCGAAGAAAGACTTCCCAACCCTTATATTCCCGATGCACCTCAGAGAATTGCTACGGATACTTCACTTAAGATGCCCATCAGATTCGGTGAGACGATCAAGTCTTATATCGCTTCTAATGAGCTTGACGTTATGGACCTTGTTTATGTCCCTCTTACAATTGCAGGATGGCTTCGTTACCTTCTCGCAGTTGACGATAAGGGTGATAACTTCACCCCCAGTTCAGACCCTATGCTAGCAACGTTACAATCCTTCCTCAAAGATGTTGCTTGGAATGATCCCTCAACCCTCGGAGACGACATTGATCAGATTCTCAAGAACGAAGTAATCTTCGGAACTGATCTTGTCGCCTGCGGGTTGTCGGTTAAGGTCAGAACTTATCTGGCTGAGATGCTTGAAGGTGAAGGCAGCGTTCGCAAAACTTTACAAAAATACCTATAATCATTATTATTAACATGCGCTATAAATAGTTCAGAGAATGCTGAAAGGAGTCTTGAGCATGATCATCACCCCCAAGACCAGAATGGAATCTAATAGGGATTATGCCTTAAGAATAATTAGGGATAATATAGTCAATATGGAGATCAAGCCAGGATCCTTGATCGGAGAGCAGGAAATCGCCACTCAGATAGGCTGTTCCAGAACTCCTGTTCATGAAGCTTTCCTTGAACTTTCCAAGTCGAGAATTCTCGATGTACTTCCCCAGAAGGGCTGTCGCGTTGCCATGATCGATTATGAGCTCATCAGCGAAGCAAGATTCCTTCGTAAGGTCGTTGAGACTTCCCTCGCCGAACTCGCATGTGACATAGCTACTGACAAGGATATCGAAGAACTCGAAGTGAATGTCAATCTTCAGAAGTTCTACATGAACAACGATAATGCGAAGATTCTTGCTCTCGACAATGAATTCCATGAGATTATCTACCGTGCCTGCAATAAGCTTCAGTGCCACTACATGGTATCTCTTATGAGTATCCACTTTGACCGAGTAAGAAAGTTAAGCCTTGAGTCCGTTAAGGATTCCAAGATAGTCTCAGACCACGAGAGCATCCTTAATGCTATTAAGAATAAAGATAAAGATGCCGCTCGTGCCGCTGTCGAGAAGCACATGGCAAGATTCGACATGGACTGGGACATCATCAAGAGCGAATACGGAGAGTATATCGAAGACTGATTCTTCTCCAACAGCAAAAGTTAATAAAAGCGGCTTTGTAAATCACACAAAGCCGCTTATTTGTTGCTTATAACATTGTTACAAAAGCATATTTTTCAGGCTCTGTCAGAAAGAGCGACGATGCTTCTTCCCTCTCTTCTTAGCGAGCGTCTTCATCTTACGTCTGCCGAATGCGGCATGTCCCGTAGAGGATTTTGCCGAGCGGCTTGTGCCACTTTCGAAGCCCTCCTGGAAGACGAAGTCTATTCTGTTCATGTCGGTATCTACCGCAGCTACCACTACGGGCGCATCCATACCTATTGTGAGTTTACGTCCTGTTCTGGAGCCAATAGCCCTATATGAATGCTCGTCAAAGATATAGTGATCAGACATCGTCCTGAAGGGGATAAAGCCTTCTACGGTGTTAGCAAGCATTACAAAGACACCTGCGCCGATTATGGACGTTATCTTACCTAAGTAACGCTCACCAATCTTATCTGACATGAACTCAGCCATCTTGACTGCATTAGAAGCTCTCTCCGCTTCGACCGAGTTACGCTCCATATCGGAAGAATGGTTGGAAACATTAGCAACAAGCCCTGCGAAATGCCTCCTCTTCTTCTCCTCGTGTATATAGCTCTTAATTATTCTGTGTATATAAAGATCCGGGTATCTTCTTATAGGACTCGTAAAGTGGCAGTAGAACTTTGAAGCCAGACCGAAATGCCCGAGATTATCAGGGGCGTACTTCGCCTTCGCCATCGACCTTAAAAGAACTGTATCAAGCATGGGGCGGGCATCGTCATCCTTAATTGTAGACATATATTCAGAGATCATCAGAGGCGTTAACTTACCCGATAATCTTCCTGTAGCACCAAAGTTTCTCGCTACGGTACAAAACTTCGCTATCTTCATTGTATCCGGAGATTCGTGGACTCTGTATACAAAGGGATAATTCATGGAAGCAAATCTCTCTGCCACATACTCATTTGCACAGATCATGAACTGTTCTATTATTCCGTTACACATATTAATCGGATAGGGCATAATATCTCTTACAGAACCGTCTTCATTAAGCAGAATCTTAGGCTCGGGGAAGTCAAAATTAACGGCTCCCTTGCCATCTCGCATGTTCTTTAATATATCCGCGAGTATCTTCATCTCACTTAAGAGAGGCACGATGGGACCATACTCAGCTTCGTCACTTTCCTTAGGTTCGGTAAGTATTCTGTAGGTCTCAAGGTAGCTCATTCTTCTGTCACTTCTGATGACACTCTCATAGACATTACCGTCATATGTTATACCGTTCTCGTCTATCAGCATCTCAGCAGTCATTGTAAGTCTGTCTACGTTAGGATTAAGGCTGCAAAGACCGTTACTGAGCTTAGGAGGAAGCATGGGGATAACTCTGTCTACAAGATAAACAGACGTAGCTCTCAGGAATGCTTCATCATCAAGAGCAGTCTTCTCTCTTACGTAGTGAGATACATCCGCAATATGGACATAGAGCTTATAGTTACCGCCGGGAATCTTCTCAATGGAAATGGCATCATCAAGATCCTTAGCTTCCTCACCGTCAATTGTGATGGTAAGAAGATCTCTGAGGTCATGTCTTCCGCCTTCTATCTCCTTTGTAATTACTTCCGGATCAGGATTAACGGGAAGATCCTTAACTTCATCCATTACCATATCAGGGAAAGTCTGAGACAAACCGAACTGTCTCATAACGGCGAGCATTCTTACGTCGTTATTGCCCATGTCGCCCAGAACTTCGACAATCTTACCTCTGTAATCGCGATTCTCTGATGTGGGATTTAATATCTCACAAACAACGGTCATCTTAAAAGGCGCACCGTTTAAGTTATTCTTCTCTATTCTGACAGGACCGAAGTTAGTCTCCTTGAAGGACGGATCGGGTATTACCAGACCGCCTTCGCCATTCTCTATAAGGAGGCCGACAACCTGATTCTTCACGCCCTGAGGGCCTCTAGGAGCTATATCCGCATAGCACTTGGGAGCTTCAGGATCTAGTGGCTTCATGGCGCCGTTTCTCTCCTGCTGTCTTATACTCATATTTACTGAAGATCTGCTTCTTTTATTACTATACTTAGCCATAATCTGTCACCTCTTATATTCCATTAAATATAAAAAGACTGTCTTATGCAAGACAGTCTTGAGTATTCTTAGTAGATGTATCTTAATCAGAATCCCTTGGTGATGGAAAGATAAAGAAGAACAGATACGCAGGCAAATACGATTGCAGTTACCTTAGTAGCAAACTTGAGTCTCTCTTCAAGAGATCTGCCCTTTGTCTTGCTGTAATACGAATCCATCGTATTAGTAGCACCGCTTACAACACCCATACCACGATCGTTACCTTCCTGAACAAGGAAAAGGCCAATCATTACAATACCGGACAAGATATCAACTATTGCAAGAATTATCTCGATTGCACTCATATGAATCCTCCATAAAACTCCATTATCAACTGAACAATCATATCACAAGCATTTGCAAGATGCAAACAAAAGAGTAGTTCTTATTCTACTATTTTCCATCCAGAATATCCTGAGGAGTTTTTCTACTGCCGGGGTTTGCCTCATAATACTCCTGGATTTTCTTATCCTGCCATAACTCTACCATCAGAATGATAAAAAAGCTTACTTCAATCAGTATTCCAATCCCGACAGAAACGGCGATTAAGACAGACAGAATCTTCAGATTCAGAAATCTGTTAATTCCCCAAAGGACTCCAGGGATAAGAGCCAGTGGAATCAGTCCTAATCCTATTATCTTCCCGCCATAACTGTTGCTGTTAATCTTCTTCATCTTCAGAAAGAATCCTGCACCTCAAGAAGCATTCTACCCGTACTTCCATATCCGATTATTCCTATTCTCATTACCGATTAATCCTTTCAGCTTATTCCAAAGTGTACACTGACATCTCAGATATTATACCGATAAGCCGTACCTTATATACATTCCGAAGGAATATATTCTTGTTTTCAGATAAAACTCCCAAAGTAAAAATTTACGTTTCAACTAAGAACTGTTGTTAATTTGTCCACATTTACAAGCTGTTCGGGCATAAGTTGTTAATTCTTTCTTTATAAACTTACTTTATAAGCAAATTGGATGTAGCTTCCTATACATCGGAAAGCGAGGAAACAACATGAGACAAATGTTAATGAAGCGCATGAAGCATTGGGCCGTACTTCTGGTCAGTTCGATGCTGATTGTTAATTTCCTGTCTCTTATAGACAAACCCATGGTACTGGCCGACTCTGCAGTGCTAAACGATGTCGCCACCATGCAGCTCGTTGAACTCTATAAGACGGACGCCCAGAATAACCATATATCGCTCATCGGTGAGAATGCTTCCCCTGTAGAATATGGTGAGACTTTATTTGGTGTTCTCAAATGGACATTTCCGGATGACCCAAGAGACGTAGTAGCTCCTGGATCTGTATTTACCTACAATCTTCCTGTGGGAATCACCTTCTCTTCTACAAATGGTAATCTTGAGAAGGACGGTGTTTCAGTCGGAACATTCGACATTAACGGCACTTCTATAACCATCACTTATAACACCGACCAGGCCGGCATGGAATTTTGCGACGGTAATAACAGAAACAGTGAGCTTACTTTCCAGGGATCCATTGAACTGGCGAATACAAATTATCAGTATGTCAATTCCCAAGCAGTTCAGTTTAACGGTACATCTCCGGAAACTATTGGTCTGACTCAGCCTGCAAACCCGACAACTTTGGATGTTGCAAAAAGCAGCACTCTGATTGATGCCACAAATCACAAGTATGAATATACCGCTACTGTTACATCTCACGGCGAGAATAACAATGTAGTCATCGAAGATCGTCCCTCTGCCGGTCTTAACATTGATGCCGGAACAATTGTGGCAACAACAAGCAGCGGAGCAGAATATACCGCTGGTACTCTTGCCGTATACACTTATGGTTTTGATTATACGATTCCAAGTATGTCCGATGGTGAAATCATCTATCTCACATATACTGTAACTTTGGATAGCAGATTATACGACCCTGCTACTGCAACTCAGGTAGACAGTAATTATCACGGTAATGTATCCAATATGATTACAGCAAGAAGTAATACATCCCCGAAGGTTACCTATTGGAGCGACATCGGAACATATGATGTTTACATCAACAAGTTCCCTGTAAGCACCACTCCCGACCAGGGTCTTATGACTTGGGAAATACTTCTCTACGATATCCCTCAGGTATATAGCGACGGATATATTATCGATACTCTTCCTCAATACCTGGAATTTGTCCCCGGCAGCGTTAATGTCACCTATGACGGTACCAATCATAACGAAGACATAACCGCTTCCGTTATTGACGGCAATAAGATCAAGTTCACAATGAGCTCAGACCTGATTACTTATCTTAACAGCAGTCCTCAGGCAGGATGCCGAATAACATACTCTACCAGAGTAACTCACCAGCTGAGCGAATCAGTTATATATCCAAACAGAGCCGAACTTTTCTACGGTGGCAATTTAATTGATGCCGGTGCAACAAGTGAATGGTTTAATATGCCCGACATCTTAAGCAAGGATGTAGAATATAACGATGCTACCGCACCTAATGCAAACTTCACCGTAGTCGTTAACCCTATTGCTCTTGATGTTGACTTAACTAGTGACAGACTGACACTGGTAGATGAGATTCCGGAAGTTATGGATCTTCGGGTATCAACTGTACAATTTACCAGAAGAGACGGTAATGCAATTACCAGTGAAAGTTTTTCTTACGATGAATCCACAAGGAAGCTGACCTTAAATGTACTTGATGGTGTTGCTTACGATATAACCTACAGCGTAATAATAAACAGAGTAGTAGGAACTGAGCTTAATGCCGACAACAGCACAAACAGAATCTACATCGAAGGACTTGATCCTAATATCAATGCTGCAACAAACTTAAATTGCAATGTAATAAGAAGTGCAGGATCAGCATCTTCAGATAGCAGTAATCTTGCAACACTTAATATCATCAAGCATGCCGAAGGTGATGACACAGCTGTACTGTCCGGAGCTGAGTTTACATTAACTCCCATGAGCCTTAATACTTCCGGCACAGTATCCGCACAAACTGCTGTAACAAGAACTACAGGCAGCAGTGGTGTAGCTTCCTTTACAGTCAACAGAGGAACAATATATATGCTTTCTGAGACCGATGCTCCCGACGGCTACGAAGCAGATACAGACATCTACTTCTACGTATTCGCTACAGCGGGCTCCACACCTCCCTCAAGCGTAGTCTATGACGGACAGTCATATACCGTTACTGTAGTTGAAGCTGACATAGCAAGCCGTGATGTTTACTTCGCAAATTCTGAAGCAACAACACCGCCACCGCCCGATCAGGGAGAGGACACACCTCCTGTTGATCCACCGGTAAATCCTCCTGTTGATCCACCAGTTGATCCTCCTGTTACACCAGTAACTCCGGATGAGACTCCTGTGTCTTCTACAACGACAACACCGGCACCGACTGTTCAGGCAGAAGTAACGACAACAACTACTACCGCCCCTTCTACAGCAACTACCGAGGCAACAGCAGCTACTACTGTTCCTGCTACAACATCAACCGGCGAGATTGATCCTAATGCCGTTAACGGAGCAGGACGAGACCAGTCAACCGAGTCAGGTACAGAGCCTGCTTCTACAACTGCAGCTGCAGCATCTGTATCAGCCACGGGCGAATGCAGAATCTCTGCAACTAATACCATCGGTATTATTGCAATCTTCATCGCCGGCATGGCACTTATAGTTTTTGGATACGTACGTAAGGAAGCCAGAGACTGATATAGATTAGCTTCTTCAGGCCAGCAAAAACT
>JAKSRK010000046.1 GCA_024403655.1 Saccharofermentans sp.
CTGATATATGGGGTGCAAGACAGTGCGGACATAAGACAAGCTTCAGTTCCTGGGTAAATACTGCCATGGTTTTTGCAGTTTACAACAGAAAGAAAGCAACTTACCACAAAAACAACATTTATATTTTTACAGGCGTAATATGACATCGTACAAACTGAATGTAAGGTGGAAATATGAAAAAGAAACTTATCTCAACTGTTGTTGCTGCCGCTATGACCGCTTCCATGGTTACCGGCTGTGTTATTACCCCGATTGTTGAGACTGCCTCGACTACGGAAGGGACAGTATTTGACGTATCTTCTATAAGAGCTCAGGATGATTTCTTCGGTTATTGCAACGCGGAGTATTTACTTAATTCGGAGCTTGATGCCTATAGTGGTACAGCGGGCGCTTTTGATGAGGTTAATAGAATTGTTGACGAGCAGCTTGCAGGGATAATTAGAGATATTGCAAATGGTGACAGAAGCACATATCTTCCGGGAAGCAATGAACAGCTTATCTACGATTTATACTGGCAGAGCTATGACTATACGACAGGCGGTGTTGATTCTTCTGAGACTATTTCTTCGGTGCTTTTGGGCAATATCGACAGAATCAACAGCTGCAGCAGTTACGATGATCTTTTTGATGTAATGAAGGATGTTACGCTTGAATGCGGCAGTCCACTGCTTTTTGAGACAAAGATAACTTACAGTGCTGATGATCCGACACAAAATCTCTTTTATGTTTTTCCGGAGACATTACGCATGCATGGGGATTTTGCCGATGTAAGTATGGGTCTTAATGAAGCAGAGCATATAAGGAATAACATTAGGGATTGTCTGTATTATTCAGGTGTTGATTACGAAGAAGCAGATAGCAGGGCAATGGATCTTACTTATCTTCTAATCGATCTTTCTGCTAATACCAATTGTGACATTTCTGATTATGTTAATTCATTTGCTAACTTAAGAATCATGTCGGAAGAGGAGATTGAGGCTGCTCTTACTAATATGTCAATTGAGAATATCTATTCTGTTTTTGGCATAAGTGATAATCCCTCCGGCACGCTTGCGCTCTGCGATGTTGATCAGCTTGTTTATCTCGACAGCCTTATGACGGATGAGAATCTGAGGGCGATTAAAGATCTTGTGATTTATGAATACATGGGTGTATATAAGATGATTCTTCCTGATGATATGGGTGGTTCTTATACTCTCTATTCTGATGATACAGGTGCAATCGAAGTTATTACGAACTATCTTGATATTGAACTCGGCGAAGAATATGCAGAGCATTATATGGATCCTGAAGTTGTAGAGGATGTAACTTCCATTGCAGAAGATATTGTTGACGAATATATCAATATGGTAAACAGTACGGACTGGATGGAAGATGAGACGAAGGAAGCAATCGTAATGAAGCTTAATAATATTGCTTTCTTCATTGGTGCGGGTGAGCCTCATGAGATAGATCCCGATGACGCTCTTTTGATCGGAGATAATATATTTGAGACTCTTACAAATATTCAGGGAAGATCCTGGAGGGATAAGCTTCATTCCATTACCGTGCCTGCAGAACGTAACGGCTTCCTGACAATGCCTCCGCAGATGGCTAATGCTATTTATAATCCAAGTATCAATACGGTTAATATCTCACTTGCTATTATGAATGGACAGGTTTATAGCCCTGACAGATCTTATGCAGCTAACCTGGGTGCTATCGGTGTTGTAATAGGTCATGAGATATCCCATGCATTTGATTCGACGGGAATGAACTTCGATTACCAGGGAAGATATAGTCCTGACTGGATTTGTGAGGATGACAGAGAAGATTTTGCTTTGCTGAGTCAGGAGTTTATCGACTACTATTCTGAATTTGTTGTTATGGATGTATACCATGTTAACGGTGAGCAGACACTGGGTGAGAACTTAGCTGATGCAAGTGCAGTACAGTGCGTTTTGAATATCGTTACTGATGACGATGGAAGACGTGAAATTTTTGAAAGCTATGCAAGAATATGTGCAAGCGTTACCACGGATACAAATGCAATTATGGCGTTGGAGACGGATGAACATAGTCCGGAAAGGGTAAGAGTAAATGCTGTAGTGGCTATGTTTGACTGTTTTTATGAACTGTATGACGTACAAGAGGGTGACTTAATGTATATCGCACCCGAAGACAGAGTCTCAAGATGGTAACAGGGGTATATCAAGATGAACATAATATTAAAACACGCAATTAAAAATGTCTTTTCCAAAAAGGGAAGAACTCTTATTCTTATCTTCTGTATACTGATTACTTCATTCGTAGCCATGCTCGCTCTTGATATGAGATACGCAGTGGAGAACCTGATGCGAGAATATGTCACACAGTCCATCGGCAAAGTCGATATAATGATTGATTCTTCGAGAGAAGATGTTCTTGACGGATGTGAAGGCTATTCCGAAGTAAGATTAGCTCTAACGGCTCAGACTGTTTATGACAGAGAAGCTGAGATGTACAGTTATTCTTATGCTAACCAGGTGAAAGTAGCTGCTTTTGATAACTATGAGAACGCATATTCGTTCGGACAGATTAGTGACAAAATCGAACTTGGCTATGGCGAAGCATATATAACAAGAGAATATGCGGAAAAATACGATGCGCAGATTGGTGATGTAATCACTTTATATTGTGCTGATACCGGTACTGTGGAAGTTACCGTAATGGGTATTTTGAGTCCTACCAGATTCCCGATTTTTGAAGGTCCGACTATACTTGTTACCCCCGAGATGGTACAAAGGGTCGATTGCAGTACGAAGATCGAATATGTGACACGACTTATTGCTCTTGACGATTATTCTACAGCTGAAGATTTTAAGGCACAGGTATTAAGAAATGATCCTGCAGCAGGCATCTCGGATATGAAAGAGAGCTTTGACGCAGGAGATTTAGGTCAACTCTACTCTTTCTTCTATTTGATTTTTCTCTTTACCTTCCTTCTTGTAATCTTTGTGACCGTGAGCTTCTCGGAGAAAATCGTTACTGAGAGAATGTCGGTAATAGGTACATTAAGAAGTATAGGAACTACTGTTAAAACTACCTCGTTGATACTTCTTCTGGAGAATGTTTTTTACGGCCTTATCGGATCTGTATTAGGAGTAACACTCTATTCTTTTGTGAGAGGTCCCTTCCTGGCTTCGTTTATGCGTTTTGAAGGTAGTAACGGCTCTCTGGATGTCGCTTCTTCTATCGGATCTGTTAAGTGGTATGTATGTATTATCGTGATTATCGGAGCAATTCTTATTGAGACAATGACTCCAGTATTTGCAATAGTGAAGGCGGTAAAGATGTCAATCAGAGACATCATATTTGCCAATAAAGATACTGAGTTTAAATATACCTGGAACAGAGCTTATGTGAGCGGAATCTTTATTCTTGTAGCTATAGTTACTTCCTTTATGAATAAGAGCTTTGTGGGTCTTTGCATAAGTATTGTATCGATTGTAGTTGCTATTGCTGCATTGATTCCGTTCCTTCTGAAGGGAATAAGCATATTGGGAGAGAAGTGCATAAGAACAGAGAGACATCCTTTGCTTAAGTTATCCGTTAAGGAGATATCCAATAATAAAACTCTGGTTAACACCGCCGTTCTTTGTATCAGTACTTTAATCCTTTCTGCAGGTATTTATACCTTTGCGGTAAGTGAGAAGAAGGCTATTGGTAAGATCTATTATGATTGCGATCTTTGTATCGCACGGCTCGACAAATCCGATTCTTTCTACTATTCGTTCATCGAAGATATAGACGGTGTAAAAGAAGTTGAAATCAGAAGAGGCTGTCTTTGCGATACCTCTAATATCGAATCATCCAGAAGTGTAAGCATCAACGGAAATATGTTTGATTACTGCTACGTATTCCCTTGGGATAACTATACGATGATTACTAATCTGACTTCTTTGGGAGAAGAACTTTCACACGATGAGATAATTATAACTTCCTCCTATGCGGCAAAATGGAATATTAATGTAGGTGATACAGTTACGGTTGTATTTAACGAGAACGGATTCTTTCCGAGAGAATCGGAATGTATCGTTAAGGGAGTTATTCGCGACGGAATGGATAGTTCCAATCAGATAATAATATCTGAAGCAAGGTTTACCGAGTTATTTGGCGATTCTCCTTATGATATCGGAATAAGATGCGAGGAAGGAAGAACAGAAGAAGTTAAGAAACTTCTTGAAAGATATATTGTCTCTTCTGAAACAGAAATTCTTACTTACGATGAGTTAGTAGAAAACAACGTCAGATCATCGTCCGGCATCGTTATGGTAATAACGGCATTTCTGGTTGTCGGTCTTGGTCTTACGATTATCGGTGTAGCAGGTAATCAGACTATTGGCTTTGAGAATAGACGACGTGAAATGGCAGTTCTATATTCGACTTCGATGTCAAGAAGTAAGCTGATAAAACTAATTGTCCTGGAAAATGCAATCACGATAGGCTGCTCGACAATAGTAGCAATGCTATTAAGTTCGTTCCTTATTAAGAACATCAAGGAAGTGTTAATCCTGATTGGTATTGGTATTCAGGAGATCAGTTATGACTATGTTTCCGTTGGTATCTATATGGTTGTGGCATTCCTGATAGTAATGCTTACTAACATAATTCCCATAAGAAGAATAAAGAAGATGAATTGCTCGCTTGAGCTTAAGTACGAATAATCGGAGGATATATAAATGGATACAATAATTACAGTAGATAATGTACAAAAGACTTTTGGCAAGGGAGCTACGGCACTTAATGTCTTAAGAGGTGTAGATTTGTCTGTTACGAAGGGAGAGTTTGTTTCCCTGATGGGACAGTCAGGAAGCGGTAAGTCAACGCTTTTATATCTCATCGGAGGTCTGGATCTGGACTACAAGGGAGATATTGTGGTCTGCGGAACAAAGCTTCGCGGCCTTAACGATAAGCAGTTGTCTGAGATAAGACTTAACAAGATCGGCTTCATATTTCAGTTCTATAATCTTGTTCAGAACCTGAACGTTGAGGATAATATTTTGCTCCCAATCTCAGTTGCCGGGAAGAGTATGACAGAATATAAGAAGAAGCTGGATGAGATCTTAGATATCACGGAATTATCCGATAAGCGTAAGTCGATGCCTTCTCAGCTTTCAGGAGGTCAGCAGCAGCGAGTAGCGATCGCAAGAGCTTTGTTGGGAGATCCTACGATTATCCTGGCTGATGAGCCTACTGGTAATCTTGATAAGGAGTCGGGAGATAACATCATGAGACTCTTTGCCAGAATTAATAAAGAGAAGGGAATGACTATTCTTCAGGTTACTCATAACGAAGCGTGTGCAAGCTACGGCAACCGTATCGTCAGACTTGAAAACGGAAAGGTAGTCGGGTAATAATAGCTTAATGAAGTCTGTTGGAGAAGCTCATGAGATTTGTCGTATGTGACGATGAGAAAGTATTCATAAATCAGTTTGAGTCTGTTGTATCTGAAAGGTACAGCAGACTTGATGTTACTGTCGAATCATTTTGTTCCAGTATTGATCTTTTGAAATCCATAGATGAAGGTCAATCTTACGATGCATATTTTCTTGATATCGAGATGGATGAGATAGACGGTATGAGTCTGGCAAGAGAGATAAGAAAGAGGCTTCATGAGATTCCTATCGTGTTTTTAACAAGCCATATCGAGATGGCGATTGACGGCTATGAAGTCGCTGCCTTCAGATTCCTCAAAAAACCTGTTGAGAAGGATAAGCTGTATCAGACTATTGAAGATCTGAAGCAGCTTTCTCGCGGACGTAAGGGAGTTGTATTAAAGATAGAGGGGGAAGATACTGTTATCGTTCCGTCCGACGTCCTTTTTATTGAATCGGAAAATAACGATATAAGAGTTATCACCAAGAATAAGACTTATACAACGAGAATGAAGTTGGCGGACGCTATGGAACTTTTTAATTCTGTTGCAGATACCTTTACTCGTATTCACAGATGTACGATAGTTAATATGGCTCACGTAAGCAGGATTCGAGAGAAGGAAGTAGTGCTTGATAATGCCGCGGTCCTTGCCATAAGCAGAGGTTGCTTTAAGGAGTTTAAGGCAGCTTTTTACGACTACGTTAAGTCGTCGGTAAGATAAGTATGGATGTTATTGTTGTAATCATTTCGATAGCGGTTGTTGCTCTGGGTATGTTTATCCTTCTTAGAAGTGTCTGGCAGACAGAGTTTGATTTACGTTCGTTTAAGGTATATCCGGCTATTATTTGCTCGCTTCTGGTTGCAGGCTGTATTTACTATTCTTTCTATAAAGCTTTATCGAGTCTAACGGCTTATAGCAGCCAGGAAAACTTTAAGACTGTAATTGGCCTTTTTGCGGCAGTGGTTCCCTTTGTTGCTTTTCTTCCTCTTGGAAAGCTTTGTAAGGAACGCGAACTTGAAGCTTTTACTTCGCTTAATATCGCTTTGCAGACTTTGGTCGTGCTTTTTATCACGGCTGTAGCTTATAGTGCAGGAACGGCTCTTGTTCACTTTATTGGCGGAGTTCTTTGTATTCTTACCATAGTAAGCTTCGTTGTAAGAAATCAGAACAAATACTATAACAGCGTAACTAAGATGAATAATGAGCTTCTTAATGCTCAGCTTAACCACTATGAGACTATTAAGCAGAGTAATTTTGAAATAAGAAGAATCAGGCATGATATGAAGAACCACCTTCTTGTCATTAAGGAACTTGCTTCATCGGGTAAAGCTTTTGAAGCTGCTTCCTATTCAGATGAGCTTTTGGGTGAGATTGCTGCAAGTGAGACTTTTTACAGGACAGGTAATGAGATTGTCGATGCCATTATATCCGACAAGAAAGCAAAAGCCGGGAAGAGAGGAATAAGTCTTGAAGTTACCGGTAATATCGTGGGCTGTGAGCTTAATGCCGTAGACCTGTGTACGATAATTGCTAATTTGCTTGATAACGCCATTGAAGCTGTAAGTAAATTATATGGTCTTAATGCTTCTGAGAAGCACAAACTAATCACTCTGGATTTTAAGAAAAATGCCAATATTCTCCTGATAACACAGAGCAATTACGCGATTGCCGGGATGAGGGAATCGAATAACAGAATAATATCTTCCAAAGGCGGTAGTGAGCACGGCTTTGGAATCTACAATATAAAGAATGCCGTTTATCGTAATGGTGGTGAATTCAGATATGAGATCAAAGATGAAGAATTCTATAGATTTGAATTTGAAATAATGCTTCCTCTTAATTAACTTATGCAACTTATTTGGGGGAAATGCGTCTTATCAGTTATAGAAAAACTAATCCGGGAGGACACCAATATGAGAAGACGTACTATTCCTATTGTGATACTGTCTGCAGCCATGCTTCTTTGCTCCTGCCTACCTGATAAGCCGGAGATAATGAATTCGGAAGAACTGGTATCTTCCCCTGAAGTAGATACGATAATTACCGAATATATCGGATATGACCTGGAAGATCTGACTTTTGCCTGGGGTGAACCTGATGTGATAGGCTGTCGATATATCTGGCCTGTTGCTCTTGAAGGTGAGACCAAGTTTATTGAAGCCGATATCGTTGACGGTAAGGTCGAGGATATCAGGTGTTCCAAGATACTCTTTGCTGTTGTGACGGATGTAAAAGACGGTGCAATTTGTTTCCTTGGCGGCACTGAAGGATATACCAGTGATCCCGCCGGTCTTACTATCTGCAGTGATACTGATATTTACGGAAATACAGCAGAGCCCTGTAGATTAGACTACTATCTGATTGAATATGACGGTTATCTTATGGAGACTTATCCCATGCAGATTAATACACCTTATTCTTTAACTTACATGGGCCACGTAGACGAAGAAGAGGCAGAAGAACCGGAGGATATTCCGGGTTTTCTCAGAGACGGAGTATAACTGTTGCCCTAATAGTTCCTGCTTAGGTTATAATTAAGTGAATATTTCCTTCGGGGGCTAATAGAATGGGCAAGAGATCTGTTAAAGAAGATAAGAATATATTCCAGCTGGCACGTGAGGAAGCAGGCCTTACAAGAGCAGCTGCAGCCGATGCCACTGTATTTATATCCGAAGGACGTATCGAGAAGATCGAGAGCGGTAAGACACAGGCACAGCCTGAGGATGTTCTCGCGATGGCAAAAGCTTATAAGAAGCCCGGTCTTTGTAATTCTTACTGTGCCAATATCTGCCCAATAGGCCGTGAGAATGTATCAGAAGTTGAACTTAAGGATCTCTCGGAGATAATTCTTCAGATATTGGCATCTATTAATACGATGTCGCGCGAGAAGGAAAGACTCGTTGATATCTCCGTTGACGGCGTTATTGACGATAGCGAGCTTCCTGATTTTGTCAGAATTAAAAAGGAGCTTGAGAAGACTTCTCTTGCCGTTGATATGCTTAAACTCTGGGTGGACAACACAATAGCAGAGGGCAAGATTGATAAGGATAAGCTTAATAAGCTCATGAATGAATAATCCGCCATAATCGGCGAATTAGGACGTTTATTTCACCGTAATAAATATATATTAAGGCGCTCCCCACTGATATTATTAACTTGTGATTGACGGAACGCCTCGGAAGTTGTCCGTATGGAATAAGGGTTTGAATTAGTTCCTTCAATTAGGGGATAGAGATAAAAAACTCGACTTTAAAAGGTCGGGTTTTTTATTGCCCGGAAAAAGTTCATGGCGTCAGATAATCTGCTTACCGAGCCATCTTCCGCTCAGGTAGCGTAAGGTGAATGCCACTGCTCTGACCGCCCAGTCTGTGATCATGCCGATCCAGACTGCGATTGGACCGAAACCAAAGAATCTTATAAGGCAGATACAGATAGCTACTCTGCATATCCACATTGTTATGCTTCCTGTAATCATGGAGAATCTGACATCGCCGGCGGCACGTAGCCCGTATGCGGGAATAAATGAGAGAGTCCAGGGGACTGGCTTTGCTATCGTTATGACAGTAACCATCTGAAGACATAAGAATTTGCTTTCTTCTTCCATGCCTGCAATTACCGTTATGGGTTCAGCCGCAAAGTAAACAAGAATACACGAGATAAATACTGCGATAAATGCAAGACCTGTGAGCTTTACAAGATAGTAGCGTGCTTCTTCCTTACGTCCTGCACCTATAGTCTGGCCGATTACCGTCATGAGACCTATTCCTATGCCAAGTCCCGCGATGCCGTTAAGGGCTTCCATGATTATGGTCATCGCCTGAGCTGCTATGGCAGCGGTAGTAAGCGTGGATACGGAAGACTGAATGGCAAGCTTGCCGAACTGGAAAAGACCGTTCTCGATTCCGGAAGGAATTCCTATAGTAAGCACCTTCTTAATAAGCTGGAAGTCAGGCTTTAGAAGTGAGGGAGAATTAAGAACGATAATCTGCTTGTTCTTACGAAGAGATATGAAGATTACTGCGAAGCAGAATACTCTTGATATAAGGGTAGCAAGAGCGGCACCGTCGACACCCATATGAAAAATAAAGATAAGAACGTAGTTGCCTGCGATGTTTAACCCGTTTCCTATAGCCGAGATAAGCATAGGATAGCGGCTGTTGCCTCCTGCTCTGAAGAAGGCGGAACCTGCCTGGAAAAGAGAGAAGACAGGGAAGGAGAATAGCGTTATGAAGAAATATCTCTGTGACGCCTGCATAACATCTTTCTCGACTTTTCCGAAGATGAGCTTCAGGAGAGGATTACAAAAGATGAGCCCGAACGAAGTAATAAACAGCGAAAGGATAAGAATTATAAGAACGACCTGCCCGGCAGCTTTGTTGGCCTTTTTGTTGTCGCCTCGTCCTATATACTGAGAGCATACGATGGTGCCGCCTGTAGCAAGTGCTGCAAAAACCTGAATGATAAGGACATTTATGGCATCGACAAGTGATACCGCAGAGATAGCTGCACTCGAGATATTGGATACCATTACCGTATCCGCCATTCCCATAAAAGAGTTAAGAAGTTGCTCTAACATAAGAGGAATGAGAAGCTTTGAGAGCGCTTTGTTATCGAACAGCAGATTGGATCTGTCAATTCTGCTGTCATCGTATAAGTATTTGCGGAACCATGTTTGCTTGGTAATAGTCATACGAGTAATTGTATTAGCAGCTTCCTCAAAAACAAATATGCTTTTATGCCAAAAAACACTCGCATATATTCCTGCTCCTTTGTTCTGTTTTATTGCTGCTGCAAATAACTGTTGACAACGAGTTGTTCTGTGTATAACATATGAACAGATATTCATATGAGTGAATGTTCATATGAGATGAGAAAAGGAGAGTAGCCATGTTCTGGAATGTTTTTGCAGGAGCTTATGATTTCTTTGAGACTTTGTTCAACGGTAAGGTATATAAAGAGTTCAGCGACAAGACTGCCGCTATGGTTAACAGCAGTGACGAAGTTCTCGAATGTGCCTGCGGAACGGGAGTTATAACGGCAAAGGCAGCAGCAAGGTGCAAAAGGATCGTAGCTACTGATTTTGCTCCCAAGATGCTTAACGAGGCCAGAAAGAAGTGCAGTAGATTCGATAATATTACTTTCGAAGAAGGCAATATCATGGATCTTAAGTACGAAGATGAGTCTTTTGACAAGGTAATAGCAGGAAATGTAATTCACCTCGTTGACGATCCGGACAAGGCCTTCTCTGAGATGCTTAGAGTATTAAAGCCGGGCGGACAGATAATACTTCCCACATTCCTTACAGCTGACAATAAGTTAAGAGGCAGTGTAATTGTAGGCCTTTTCAACAAGATGGGTGCCAGCTTCAAAGTGGAGTTCAGCCTCGAATCTTATACAGAGTTTTTAAAAGAGCACGGCTTTGCCGATGCAAAGATAACTCTTGTTAAGGGATTTATGCCTAATGCCATAGCTGTAATAAGCAAGAAAGAGGACGAAGTCTGAACAAAATAGTAGTATTTGTCAGAAATGCAGTGTTTTTTGTCATAGCATGTTTATTATCCTATTGTATGCTTTTGTGAGTTGATTTATATAGGGTTAAAAATATGGGTAAGAAGAAGGCAATTGTAATTAATGAGAAGACTCCGCTTTTGATTCTGGCGGGGCCTATGTTCCTTGAGCTTTTCCTTAATACGATGCTCAATAACATAGATACGCTTATGCTCAGCCACTATGACGAGTGTGCTGTCGGAGCGGTAGGTAACGCCAATACGATAATGTTCATGATGAACATCCTGTTTAATGTCATCGCGACTGCTACAAGCGTTGTAGTTGCACAGTATCTTGGTGCCAAGCGATATGACAAGATGAACATGATTTATACGCTTTCCATAATGGTCAACCTGGTTATAGGCTTTGTGTTAAGCGGTGTCTTCTGTGCGGCTAATCCTTTGATAATGAAGTTCCTTCATGTATCAGATGAGATGCGTCCCTATTCCATGATCTATATCTATATTGTAGGCGGCGCAGGTTTTATTACGGCTGTCTTTAACGTAATGCTTCAGATATTAAGATGTAACGGCTACACGAAGATCGGAATGTATGTTACTTTCGCGATAAATATCATTAATATAGCTGGTAACTACCTTTTCCTTTACGGCCCTCTTTCTTACCTTGATATGGGTGTGGCAGGTGTAGCTATATCAACAGTTGCTGCAAGAACACTTGCGGTAATGACCTTATTCATATTCTTCTTTGCAACTAAGATAGGTAAGATCTCACTTCGCTACTTAAATCCTTTCCCCGGCAGACTTCTAGTTAAGATGCTTAAGATCGGACTTCCCACTGCCGGAGAGAATCTTACTTATAACCTTTATCAGACGACACTGCTCTCTTTTGTAAATGCCATGGGTAATGACGCTGTTAATGCCAGAGCTTTCTGTAATACACTTATATCTTTTGCGATGATTTTCTCTAATGCTTCAGCTATGTCTACTCAGATTATTACGGGACATCTTGTTGGCGCAGGAAAGGAAGAACTGGCGTATAAGCGTGTGTTTAAGACACTTCGTACTTCAATGCCCATAACGATAGCTTTGGCTACGATAAATGCTGTTATCGCAGGACATACCCTGAGACTTTTTACCGATAATCAGAATGTTATAGCTCTTGGTCAGATGATCATGATTGCAGATATTTTTGTCGAGATAGGACGCTGCCTTAACATGACTTTTGTATCAAGTCTTAAGGCTGCAGGTGCTTATGTTTTCCCTCTAATTATCGGAATCATCTGCAACTGGGGCTTAGGCCTTACAACAGGGTATTTTGTCGGCGTTGTCATGGGTATAGGTGTTGCCGGTATCTATGCGGGAACTGCTACCGACGAATGTATTAGAGGACTTATCGTAATGTACTACTGGTATAAGAAAAAGTGGTTCGGTAAGTCTGTCGTCGACAAAAAGACAGAAGTAATAGAAGACTGATCAGGTGTTAATCGGCTTGGGGAAGCCGCAGTTACCGCAGAACTTAAAGGAACACAGCGTACCGCAGGAAGGGCAGTTCCAGCTGTTATCAATCGGTCTTTTACTGCCGCAGGAAGGGCAGAAGTTAAAGTTGTTTACTTTGCCGCAAGCGCAGTTCCATGTTCCGACTATGCTGGGTCTGTAGACAGTCTCTACATTTTCCGGAAGTACCATGATGCAGTAGTCGTTCTTGGAAGCTTTATGAACAAGAATGGTGCATACAATAAATACAGCAATAACAAGAATAATCCAGGCGAGAACACTTAATACAGTTATTATGTCATTATCGGCTGCCTGTCCTGCCATAAGGATTCCGTCATATACTCCGTGAAGTAAAATCGGTACAAGCATGGCAAGAGCAAAATTCCAGTGATATGCCTTCTTATTCTTTGTAACCTGTCCGTACTTTGCTTTGCTGTAGAAGAATCCCATTAATACAGCCCAGCAGGCATGGCCGGGAACTGCAGTAAACATACGTATAATTGCCGTGCCTAATCCTCGTGAGAAGACATAGCCGACATTCTCAAATGCAGCAAAACCCAGCGAAACAAATACTGCATAGACTATGGCATCGTAGCTGTAGTCGAAATGCTTGTTCTTCCAGGTGATAAGCCATAATACAAGAAACTTTCCGAGTTCTTCCGCAGGAGCTACTACCAGCATTGCCATCAGAAGCGCCTGCAGTACGGGATAGTAGTAGAAAATAAGCTCAAGTATGACCTGACCAATCAATTCTATAATCATTGCACTGATTATTGTGGCCATTCCGGCGAAGAACAGACCTATAAGAAGACCTTTGGGCTCTTTCTCATTTTTATCCTTACAGTAAATAAATATAAGAAGGAAGATTACCGGAATAAGAGCTAGAGCAAATAACATAGTGTTCTCCTGCAGATTTTTTAATAAAAGAATAACATATAAAGAGATTAAATCAGTTTATGAGACTATTCGTGGCGCAAATATATGTTATTCTCAGAAAATAGAGAAAATATTTAATATTCGTTCATAAATTGTTAAAAATTCTAAGGAATCTTTGAAATGTAGTAATAACAGGTGTTTTGAGGTTTATATGTTAGTGTGAATAAAGATTTTGCCTAACTTTTGCGAAAATTAGTTAATAATTTGTTCACAAAAAGTTACCAATCTGATAATACTTCAGTTATAATGTCTTTAGTTCTTCGCGCGACGAAGGACATTGGATATATTAGGAGGACCATAAATGACACTTGAAGAGCTCTACAAGGGAATAAAGGTTGAAGATTACTACCTCGGAAAAGTTACCCAGGTATTCAGAAGCAACAGCATTGCCAAAATTGAGAACACATCTGTTATCGATGACAGAAAGAAGCTTACAGCAGCATTCAACCCTAATACAATTAACTATTTCGTAATTGTAGAATCAGTATTCGGATTGTTCCTTGGTGAAGTATTCGAGAACAGAGTTTGTGAGAACGACGAGGAGATTTGCATTGATACTGTCGCTTTCATGACAAAGGAATCTAAGAGATTCGATCTTTCCGGCTTTAAGACTCTCGGTGTTAATGACAAGGTATATTATGCTACAGATGATATCTATACAATCTACCTTCAGTCTCTTGAACTTGCCAAGACAAAAGAAGAGCCGCTTCCTCCTTTTGCAACATATATCAACAGAGAGAAGGCTGACGTAATCCTTACTCCCAGTACTCTCTTCAACCGTCATCTTATGTGCATCGGTTCTACAAACTCCGGTAAGTCAACAACAGGACTTGCTATCCTTGATAAGCTCATCTCTACTAAGAGAAAGACACTTATTATCGACCCTACAGGTGAGTACAGAGACGCTTTCTCCAATGACGAGATAACAAAGCTTACATTGGGTGACGATACTACAATCTCTCCCAGCAAGATTACAATGGATCAGTGGGAGAAGCTTTTTGAGACAGAGAACAGCGGACAGGGTGCTGTTCTGTCTGAGGCTATCACATCACTTCGCTATATGAAGAAGATTGGTGACGATTCTTACTATCTTAAGGTCGGTGCAAGCATCGATGAAGTACAGGAGAATCTTGCTTCCGTTTCTCATAAGGATACAGACTTCAACATCGAGCTCCTTCCTGAGCAGATTCAGGCAGAGTCAGTATGTGAGCCTACAAGAGATAATAATTACAACTTCAGATACTGCTACGATTCTTTGAAGGCAAATTCCAATGCTTCACTTATTGCCAAGATTCAGTATCAGATGGCTAATACAAAGTTCCTCAAGTTCTTCTCCAATGATCCTGATATGTACAACCTCCTTGATGTTATCGATGATTTTGTACATCTTCCTGAGAAGAGCCTTTACATTGACACTTCAGCTCTTGGTACTGCAGAAGGTATCGGTGGAATGGTTATCGACCTTATTTCCAACTTCGTAATCTCCAAGGATGATACATGTCCTTTCGTATTCTTCATCGATGAGGTTCACAGATATGCGAAGTCCAGATACTCTGAGAGAGAGTTCCACGGCGGACTTACTATTCTTGCAAGAGAGGGACGTAAGAAGGGTATCTTCCTTTACCTTACAACTCAGAACCCTAAGGACGTATCTCCTGTACTCTTCGGTCAGATTGGTACAATGCTTATCCACAGACTTATGCTTAACGATGAGATTAATGCAATCGAGAATCACCTTGATGAATATGCAAGAAATCATGTTAAGAAGCTTAACCAGGGTGAAGCAATTCTTACCAGCGTTAACCTTCTTAATAA
>JAKSRK010000047.1 GCA_024403655.1 Saccharofermentans sp.
GGAGACTATTTTGCTGTTCCTTCTTTGTCAGTACAATAATTTGCTATATTTTTGAAGAAACTGCTCTGTTATTATTACAGTGTTGAATGAATGGAAAACAAAGGGGTAATTAAATGAAAATGGCCACTATCAGGACGATGGCTGCGGCCTTGTCTTCAGATTTTATGTTCTGTTCGGTCGGATTGATTGCAGGCTGCAACAGACATGGTGATGCAGGAAGTCGTGTGGCAAATGATGCTGTTCTTACATCTACATCTGCCTTATTTGAAATATCAAACGGAGTTAATTAAGGATATTTTCTGCTTTGATAGGGAAATAAATCGAAGCTACAAGACGGACTTATTATTGTGCTAATATACTAAAAGGCAATTGCTCTGCAGACTGGATAATAAAGACCTGCGAGCAGGAAAAGGTACGTATATGAAGTTAGCAGTAAATGACAATCAGCTGATTATTAAGAAGTTTCTCTCTTCGGTTAAGCTTTCCGCTTCAGATATCGAACTGATTGAGATCTCAGAGATAAAGACGACAATCAAAGCAAAAAGCGGTAAGACTTATGTTCTTGACCGATTAACTAACTTAAGAAGCGAAGCAGCGCTTATAGATTTTGCTTACAGGAATAAGACTAATTATGAATACCGCCAGGGGAATGAAAATGATGTTGTTTTCTATTCCGAGAGTGAACTAGACGACAGATTCCTTGAGATGCTCGAGAAGATTCGCGTATCGGCACTTCCGAAGCTTAAAGCAAAATTCGGTTCGGAATATGATTTGCTGATGGTTCCTTCCCGTATAGGTCCGGACAGAACTATTGCACTCGGAGCGGTCAAAAACGATCAGCCGGTTCGTTTTAAGAATGATTATACGGATGACGGAATGCTGGACGACTGCATTACCATTCTTATGCTTGCTAAGATCAATGCATACAATGGTGAATGCATCTACAGGGCAAGTTTTATGCTGGAAGATGATGACGAGCTGGATGAATGCATGAGCGACATAATTAATGATTCTGAATTAGAATGATAAAGGTCATCAGATGAATTACACATATACAAAAGAATACAATACATCCTATTCGTATATCGACTGTACAGGCTGTCTTGGCTTAGTAGAATTCATGAATCTTAATCAGGATATGATTACCGAATTCTGCGGTTTGATAGGCAGTGATAATGCGACACTGAGGCAGAAGAATAATGCCGCATGGATATATACCGGAACCAAAGTAGTAAGAGTTGATGAACTTCCTTTCTGGAATACAAAGACGAAGGCGGTAACTTTTGTCTGTTCAAGGTCGCCGATCAGAATAGAACTTGAGACGGATTTATATGATGAGAACGATAAGCTTCTTATCGCGGCAAAGACCGAGATGTGTGCGATTGATTTGGGCACAAGAAAGATTCGTAAAATTGACAGCCTTGAGTTCCCTTCGGATCTGGAAGTTGTTAAGACCAATATGGATGGAACATTCTCCAAAATTAATACGGAATTTGATGATGCCGACAAGGTGTATATGCAGGAAGTTTATGCAGGGGATACCGACTTTACCCGCCACACCAATAACGTCAGATACGTAAGCTTCATAATGAATACTTTCGATTCGTTTTTTTATGATGAGATGACAATCCGAGGCTTTGAGATTCGTTTTGTCAGAGAATCAAAAGAGAAGGATAATCTTGCCGTTTATAAGAAAAAGAATACTGACGGCGGTTATGATTTTGTGATTAAAAAGGAAGACGAAGTTGTCGTTAAGGCGAGAATGTCCTTTTGAATAAAGGGAAGAACTGAGAATATGGATTTTGTTAAGAGAAGAAAAGCGGAGAATGCGATTTGCTTTCTTGTATTTGCTGTCGGATTCACTTTTCTTGGCGGAAGTCTGATGGATCTTCGTGTTCGTTTGTCGGAGGCTTATGTCGGCAGACGTATGGCATTCGGAAACAAAGAGTGAGCAGGTATTTTTTGATATGGTTAATGCCGTAAAGGAGTCGTTATGAGTACTGATGTTTTGGCTTTGGGAGAACTTCTTATAGATTTTACTTTAAACGGTGAGAGCTCTCAGGGAAATCCCCTGTTCGAGGCTAACCCCGGAGGTGCGCCCTGTAACGTCCTTGCCATGCTTCGTAAGCTTGATAAGTCCGCTGCCTTCATAGGAAAGGTAGGTAAGGACCAGTTCGGTGCCGCTTTACGGCAGACAATCGAGTCGGTCGGGATAGACAGCAGATACCTTCTGGAGGATGAGAATATTCCTACTACGCTCGCTTTTGTGCACACCCTTCCTGGCGGCGACAGAGCTTTCTCCTTTTACCGTAAGCCCGGAGCAGACATGATGCTTGGCGAAGGTGACATAGCAGAGGAGATGTTCGAGGGGGCGAAGATATTTCATTTCGGCACGCTTTCGATGACACATGAGAATGCTCGAAATGCTACCCTTAAGGCACTTTCCATAGCTAAGAAGAAGGGCATTCTTATATCCCTTGACCCTAACTTAAGGGAGCCGCTTTGGGATAGCCTCGATAATGCGAGAGAGCAGATGCTGACGGCGATCTCTTACTGCGATGTACTTAAGATATCGGATAATGAGATTCAGTTTGTATCAGGCCTTGATGACTATGAGGAAGGCATAAAGTTTTTGCAGGAAAAGTACGATATTAAGCTTATATGCCTGACTCTGGGCAAAGACGGAAGCCGCGCATACTATAAGGGCAAAAGGGTAGAGGCAGAGGGCTTTTACCAGGGAAATGTCGTTGATACTACAGGCGCCGGAGATACCTTCTGCGGCTGCGTATTAAGTTATATCTGCGAGCACGGTCTTGAAGGATTAAATGAAGATAATCTTCGCGAGATGATTACTTTTGCCAACGCCGCCGCAAGCCTCGTAACAACCCGCAAGGGCGCGATAAAGTCCATGCCGGATAAGGCAGATGTGTTAAAGCTTTTAAACGGCCGATGATTTGAGAAAGAAATAAAAGGAAGAGCATATGAATCCCTGGGAAGAAATCAGTCTGGATGACTACGAGAATGCAGGATATAACAGTTCGGACAAGACTGCATTTATTCATGTGGTTATAACAATAAATAAGCTGATATGCGATTAGAGGGCTTTATGAATGAATCCAAGAGTAAAGAACTGATAGTCAGAGTGATACTGCTGCTGGTCGGACTTACTGTTGCTCACCTGGGCGTTACGTTGTTCCTGCTGGCAGATATAGGATCAGATCCTTTTAATGTGCTGATTCAGGGCTTATTCCGGCAGAGTAGTCACCTTCCGACTTCCGTCAACAGCCTTCTGACTCATGGCAGAGTACATATATGTATTTGCTTCTTAATAATCGGAATTCTTCTTATAGTGGATCGTAAATACGTAAAGATAGGAACAATCCTTTGCATGATTTGCGGTGGTCCGATTATCGATTTCTTCAACTGGATATTAGGTCCTTTGTTTGCAGGCGAAGTCCATTTTGCAGTGAAGGTTATCGTTAACGTTATAGGCTGTGCGATTCTGGCATTCGGAATGACAATAGTAATTAAGTCTGAGGCCGGTACGGGTCCTAACGATCTGGTTGCAATTGTCTTAAGTGACAAGCTTAAGTTCAAATTCAGCGTCGTCCGCGTGATTGTGGATTTGTCTTTTGCAGGAATAGGATTCCTGCTTGGCGGCACTATAGGATTAGGTACAATCATCTGTGCTTTTGTCGTAGGCCCGGTAGCAGGATTATTCATGCCTTTTAATGAGAAATGGATAATGAATCTCGTAAAGAAAATATGTTGAAATTCCTGGTATAAAATACTGGCGCCCTACAAATTTGTGATATAATTTTTGAGGTTTATTTTACATAAGGGAGGAAGCAATAAAATGAATTTATTAATGTTGCTTATTGAGGAAGAAGTTGAGGTTACACCTGTTCAGATGATAGTTTTTGCTGTCATTATGGCTGTAGTTATATTTTTTATATATAAGACTACCACTAAGCAGTCTACAACTGTTCCCAAGGAAGTATCTTCAAAGTATGAGATTAAGGATACTGTTCAGTTCGGTAAAAATATGCTCTGCGTTACAGCTGATAAGAAGCTTCTCGTTCAGGATTCACTTAAGTGGTTTGAGTTTGATCCTCAGGCTATCGTAAAGGCTACTAATACTTATGACAATGTTAATAAGCAGATTAATCTTACTTTATACGATGAGAACGGGAAGACTATTAAGGGTGCAAAGATCTTCGGCGGCGGTGTAGCGGTTAAGTCTACCAAGTCATTCTTCCCGTATCACTACGGAGCTAAGAACGAGACTGTATTTGCTCAGGGTAATCATGCACTTGAAGTTCTTAGAGAGAACTTCGGCCATATCGAGATCTGATTGGCAAATAGTATGCTGACTATAATCCCGGTCTGTTGCAGGCCGGGATTTTTATGTGCGGTAAAACTCCAAAATGAAGATTGCCAATAGCAGGCAGATGCTCTATTTTTAAATAAAAACATACATATTAAGGAAAGTGAGGTATCTACTATGTCTATTTGTTGCGGAAGACCACAGACAGTTTGCAACTATATAGCCAGAGTAAAGGTTATAGGCGAGAGCGACGAGGCACTCGGTAAGCAGCTTATTGCCGTCAGTGATGCAATCGACAGGATAGGTATGGCTATTGAGCTTGACTGCATAAACGATCTGGAGAAGCTTAAATACTACGGCGGAACAAAGACTCCCGCTATCGTTATCGGCAGCAAGCTTGTATCCGAAGGGAAGCTGATAGACAGCGAAGAAGCAGAAAAACTTATTCGAAAGGCTGTATTTGGCATCTGAATATCTATATTTTCTGATATTTGTGAAGCAAATATGTCGCATTAAGTGCAAAAATACACTAAACGTAGAATATGTTTACAATTTGTTATTGTTTTTTCCTTCGAAAGGAATATATAATTTAGCCTGTATTATTTAGTTCTCGTAACTATTTGAGGGAGGATAAAATGAAAAAGGGAATTAAGAAATTAATATCTTCTGTTCTTGCTACAACTTTGGTTGTATCAAGCTGGTCCACATTGTCATTTGCCGACGATGTTGTAGAAGATTCATTCGACATGGAAGACTGGCATTCAGTTCCGGAGAAGTTTGCTACACCTGATGAGGAACCCGAGCAGCTTACGGAAGCTGATCTTCAGGACATGAATGACGGTAATGCACTTGTCGTCTACAATGAGGATGGCTATGCAACTACCATCTATGGTGTTCTTTATGAAGAGCCTGTTCATACTTATGCAGAATTAGGATATGTTATCGGACAGTTCAAGGATCTTCTTGGTTTGAACAGTTACGACGAGTTGGAGCCTATTGTTCAGACTTATCTCGAGGATCATATTACATTTACTTTCCGTCAGATGGATGGAGATTTTGAAGTAGCTAACTCTACTTTGAAGGTTCTTATCGATGAAGACAATATCCCGATTATGATTCAGTCTTCTATTGTTCCTGATCTCTATACTTCTTATACAGGTACAGAGATTGAACCTGAAGAAGCTGAAGAAGTTGTAACAGATCTTGCTGAAGGCCAGGGCATTACTCTTACGGTTTTCTCTGACTATACTGCTCAGTGCGTATTGAACGATGCTCAGATTGTGTCTACACGCTGCTATCGTATCTATACAGATAACCCTTTTGCATCAGACGGTGCGGACATGCCTTATCTCGTTCACTATGTAGACTTCGATGGTAATTATCTTAAGAACTATCCTACGAATAATCTCATTGAAGAGAATCTTGATGAGCATGATAACGATGAGTATTTTACGAACTTAACAGCTACCTACTATACATTTACGGTAGATAGAGACGGTGAGGATTTTACTTTTACTGTACCTGTTTCTTATAACAGCAGAGACAGAAAGTATTATCTTGCAGATCCTGATCGTAAGATTATCCTTGCAGATTTCTACTCATTCATCTATCAGGGCAATCTTTCATTCGAGAAGTCGAACAGTCCTGATGACTGGGATGACAATCATTTGATTACTTACTATAACTATATTCAGTCTTACGATTTCTATGCGAGCATGGGCTTCCCGTCAACAGACGGATTCGGTATCCCGATTCTTATCCTTACCGAATGGTGTGACGCCAATCATGTGCCTGTAAATAATCAGTGCAGCATGGGTAATATCAACGGATGGTCAGTATTCGGTTCTTCTGATGCAAATACTTACGGATACAGCATGGACGTTATAGCTCATGAATATACTCACGCTATTACTTCATTTGCTCGTCAGGGTAACCTTTACTACAATGAATATGGCGCAATCAACGAAGGTTTCTCTGATATCATGGGTAACATCGCTGAGATGAGTATGGGTGAGACAGATGACACTACTTGGGCTCTTGGTGAGACAAGCGGTAACATCGTTCGTTCCATGAGCGATCCTACTTTGTACGGTCAGCCTGTAGCTGTAGGTGACCCTTACTACTCAAATACTATCGCGCTTCCTAACTCCGGTGCATCAGGTATCTCAGATAACGGTGGTGTACACTCTAACGACTCTCTTTTCTCACACCTCGCATATATCCTTTACGAGGAAGAGGGAGTAAGCCTTACTCGTTTGGGTCAGTTCTATATTCAGGCAGCAGAGCTTCATACTCCTAAGGCTGATTACGACGATATGTATGCTGCTCTTATTGCTTCGGCTGTTATTTATGACCTCGAAGATATCATCCCTACTATCAACGAGTATTGGGAAGAGGCAGGAATGGTTGGTGACCGTTTTGAGACAGTAAGAACAAGCGCTAATGACGGTTATGCAAGATTCAATCTTGAGATTACTCCTATCGAGTGCGCTCTCAGCACTGTTCTCGTAATTTATGACGTAAATACTCAGGAAGAATTCGATGCAACAGCCATGGAGGATGGTACATTCTCTATCTGTGTTCCTTCTGACGGAACATACATGATTGCAATGATTGCTTTCAGTGATCCGTCATTCATGGAGCCTGTCGGAGCACTCTACTATTCAGCATCGCTGGACGGCTGGACCGAGAATCAGGAAGAGGCCGGCGCATTCAACGTGCAGTCCGGATCTATTAATCAGCTTGAGACAATCAACGCCAGATAAGATTTGATATTTTAAGTAGAAATACCGGGCGTTCGCTTGAGTAAAGCGGACGCCTTTTTATCGCTTTTGAACTATGGAAATGGTATAATATTTTTATTGTGAATAAGGGGGGATTTTTATGACAGATTTTGAGTCAATGTTCAGCAATGAGAGGGTATTCTGGAGAGGCAAGCCCAATTTTAAGTGCTTCCTTCTGGAATCAATTTTTAATCCGCTGCTTTTTGTAGCTATTGTCTGGGGATGCCTTGATTTTACTATTATGGGTACGGCATTTTCATCAATGGGTGAAGAAGATGGTCCGGTAGCCATGTTCCTGATTCCGTTCTTTCTTATCCATCTGATGCCCGTTTGGATTTATATTTTCGGTGTATTAGGATGCGTGCTCAGATATAAGCATACTGAGTATGCCGTTACAGAGAGAGGAATCTACGTAAGCACAGGATTCATTGCACGTAAGTATGAGATGAAGCCTTTTACGGATCTTTCTCACGTAACTATTCATCGTGGTGTTTTTGATAACATTCTCGGTGTAGGTGATGTTATTTCCACATGCGCACACGGTTCTACTACCGCTATGTACAACGGCTACGGTTATGGTAACAGACGCCATGGTCATGGACATATGGAAGGCATCAATATCTGCAATATCGCTGATTATCAGGAAGTATTTAATCTCATCAAGCAGATGCAGACAGATATTTACGCAGATACAATGTATCCGAATGATATGAGACCTGAAGGCAACCACGGTTATCAGACAAGATACTACAACGATTAAGGTTAAGCGTTATTTGAACATACGGAACTGCTGTGTGATTTTCATCGCACAGCAGTTTTTATAATTAGGGACATAAAGGAGTAGAGGTTGAACCCGGAGTGTATTGCTGGGATACTGAAATCCACCAATAATTCTGCTATAGTTAAAAACTATAAAGAATAGTAGTTAAAATGCATTTTCTCATGGGCGTGGAAGGCTTTATAATTGTTGTCGGTTAATAATGCTTAAGAGAAATACTAATAACAGATATGAGGTGTTTGACTTATGAAGATTGTAGATATATTGAATGACGGGAAAATGTCTCTTTCGTTTGAAGTATTTCCTCCCAAGAAGGAAGCGACATTTGACAGCGTTAAGAATGCCATCGATGAGATAACAGCTCTTAATCCTTCTTTTATGAGCGTTACTTACGGCGCCGGCGGAGGTACCAGCCAGTATACGCTTGATGTAGCTAAGTCCATGCAGGATAAGTACAAGGTTCCGATGCTTGCACATCTTACATGTGTATCTTCTGACAGAGATACAGTTCATCAGAGAATTCAGGACATGAAGGATAACGGCATTGAGAATGTTATGGCACTTCGCGGTGACTTGACTCCTGAACTTGAAGCATCTGACAGAAGCAAGTGGGACTATAAGCATGCCATAGATCTTATCGAAGAGATTAAGCAAGAAGATTACTTCTGCATCGGTGCCGCTTGTTACCCTGAGGTTCATCCGGAGAGCCCCAATCAGAAGATTGATATTCAGCATATAAAAGAGAAGGTAGATGCAGGTGCAGACTTCCTTACAACACAGATGGTTTTTGATAACAATCTGTTCTTTAACTTCCTTTATAAGATTAGAGAGGCAGGTATAACCGTACCTGTATTGCCGGGCATTATGCCTATTACTAATGCCGTTCAGGTTGAAAGAGCAATTAAGCTTTCAGGTGCATTCATGCCTCAGCGCTTTAAGGCTATGGTCGATAAGTTCGGTTCTAATCCCGCTGCCATGAAGCAGGTAGGTATTGCATATGCTACAGAGCAGATCATGGACCTTTATGCAAACGGAATCACTAACGTTCACGTTTATTCAATGAATAAGCCGGACATCGCTTTGGGAATTCAAAAGAATCTGTCTAATATTCTTGGCAGAGAGTACTGATATGTCTGACAGCGGAGTTTTGGTTCAAAAATATAACGGCGATGACAGCAGGTTTTCCGTCAATAAGAAGGAAATCCTCAGGTATGCCGGCTACTTTAAGGCTGATATAGAACTCGACGATGAGATGGAGAAGATTCTTAATCAGGTTATCGATGAAGCCAACTCAAAAATCTCATACAAGGTATGCTACAGAAGACTTGACCTTAAGTGGGAAGAAGACATGCCGCAGCTGCCTTTCGAGAATAATTCAAAGAAGATAGCTGAGTTTCTTAAGGGCAGTGACGAGCTTGTTATGTTTGCAGCTACAATCGGCCTTGATATAGACAGGCTTATTGCCAGATATCAGAGGGTATCTCCTGTTAAGGCTCTGTTCCTTCAGGCGTATGGCGCGGAGCGTGTAGAGTGCCTCTGTGACGTTTTCTGCGATGAATTCAAAGAGAAGGCGGCACTTGAATCGAAGGGATGTACTTTAAGGTATTCTCCCGGATATGGTGAGCTGCCGTTGGAAAGACAGGTAGATTATTTTAATCTGCTGGAATGCAACAGACACATAGGAATCTCACTGAATGAGAGCCTTCTTATGACACCGTCCAAATCTGTTACTGCCATGTTTGGAATCGGACAGGTCTGCTCAGGTGAAGCAAGACATACATGCAGTAACTGTAACAAGACGGATTGCGAATATAGGAATTGCAGGAACTAATATGAAAGTACTTGATTATTTAAAAGAGAATATTGTTTATCTTGATGGCGGTATGGGTACACTTCTCCAGAAGAGAGGTCTTAAGCCGGGCGAATTACCTGAGCGTTGGAATATTTCCCATCCCGATGTCATTGTTGATATTCAGAAGTCTTATTTTGATGCAGGAACGAATATTATCTGTACCAATACATTCGGCGCGAATTCTTTGAAGTTCGACGATGAAGAACTGGAAGCAATTATTGCTGCTGCCGTAGATAATGCACGTAAGGCGAAGGAGACCAGCACAGGTACTCAGGAGAAGTTCATTGCTCTTGATATCGGGTCTATGGGAAAGCTTCTTGAACCCTATGGTGACTTTGAATTCGATGCTGCCGTTGAAGTATATGCAAAGACTGTAAGAATCGGTGCTAAGTGCGGTGTCGACCTTGTCTATATAGAGACCATGAATGACAGCTACGATACCAAGGCGGCACTTCTTGCAGCAAAGGAGAACTGCGATCTGCCTGTATTCGTATCTAATGCGTATGGTGAAGACGGAAAGCTCATGACAGGTGCTACTCCTGCGGCGATGGTAGCCATGCTTGAAGGTATGCATGCAGATGCAATCGGAGCTAACTGCTCACTCGGCCCCAAGCAGCTTAAAGCCGTTGTAGACGAGTATCTTGAGTATGCATCCGTTCCTGTCCTTCTTAAGCCTAATGCGGGTCTTCCCAAGAGCGAGAACGGCGAGACTATATACGACGTACTTCCGGATGAGTTCTCCGATGATGTAACGGAATTTGTAAAGAGCGGTGTAAGAATTGTAGGCGGATGCTGCGGTACTACACCTGATTATATTCGTGAGACTGTGGCGAAGACTTCCGACATCAAGCCTGTGCCTGTAGTCGACAAGAATCGTACCTTAATAAGCTCCTATACCCATGTAGTTGAGTTTAAGGATTCTCCTATCCTTATCGGTGAGAGAATCAATCCTACCGGTAAGAAGAGGTTCAAGGAAGCATTAAGAAATAACGACATAGATTATATCCTCGGCGAGGGACTTACTCAGCAGGAGAAGGGAGCTCACGTTCTTGACGTTAATGTCGGTCTTCCTGAGATAGACGAAGTCGAAATGCTGAAGAAGGTAACTTTTGAACTTCAGGCTATAATCGACCTTCCTCTTCAGATAGATACTACCGATGTTGTTGCGATGGAGACGGCTCTTAGAAGATATAACGGAAAGGCTATGGTTAATTCCGTTAACGGTAAAGAAGAAGTTATGCGCGAGATTTTCCCTCTTGTTAAGAAGTACGGCGGTCTTGTTGTCTGCCTTACTCTCGATGAGGACGGTATCCCCGAGACAGCGGAAAGAAGAGTGGAAATCGCCAAGAATATTATTAAGACAGCCGAGTCTTACGGAATATCCAGGAAGGATCTTATCTTCGATACTCTTGCGATGACTGTAAGTGCGGATAAGAATGCGGCTCTTGCGACACTTGAAGCTCTTAATATTATTAAGAACGAGCTTGGCTGCCATACTTCACTCGGCGTTTCCAATGTCTCCTTCGGACTTCCTAACAGAGAGATAATCACTGCGGCTTTCTTCTCACTTGCCATGGAGAACGGACTGTCTGCAGCCATTATGAATCCTAATTCTGCCGAGATGATGAAGAGTTACTATTCTTTCAGAGCCCTTCACGGTCTTGACGATAACTGCACAGACTATATTGAGAATATAGGAAAGTACGCAGCAGTAGTTGCTGCTTCTGCCGACAGCAATACGGCATCTGCTTCGGCTTCTTCCGATACTGCTTTCGAAAGTGATCTTCAGAGAGCTATCGTAAAGGGATTGAAGGAGCAGGCTGCTAACATTACCGTTAAGATGCTTGAGACACAGAAGCCGTTGGATATCGTTTCTACGCAGATTATCCCTGCGCTTGATATTGTCGGAAAGGGCTTTGAGAAGAAGACGATGTACTTGCCGCAGCTTCTTATGAGTGCGGAGGCATCACAGTGCGCTTTCGAGAAGATAAAAGAAGAGATGGCCAAGAATGCCGGCGAGAGCGTAAGTCGCGGTAAATTCGTTATCGCCACGGTACACGGTGATATTCACGATATCGGTAAGAATATAGTTAAGCTCATTCTGGAGAATTACGGCTTCGAGGTATTCGATCTTGGTAAGGACGTTCCTCCGGAGACTGTAGTGGATTGTGTAGTAGAGCAGCATGCACCTCTTGTAGGACTTAGTGCTCTCATGACTACTACCGTTCCTGCGATGGAAGAGACGATCAAGCAGCTCAGAGTGAAGGCTCCATGGGCAAAGGTTGTAGTCGGCGGCGCGGTTCTTACGCAGGAGTATGCGGATCAGATTGGTGCTGACTTCTATGCCAAAGATGCAATGGCGACTGTACGTTATTCCATGGAACAAATGGAGGCTAATTAAAGTGTCGGAAGATACTTTTAATTATAAATAAGAAGGAGTGTTTAAAATGAAGAACAAGAAGAAACTTTTACTGGTATTGATCCCTATCGTACTTATCCTGGTGCTTGCAATAGTATTCTTTGCACTGAAGCCCAAGGCTACTAAGGGCAGCAAGAGCATCGAGATCGACGTTGTTGACGATCAGGGCGAGACTGTAACTTACGAATTCAGTACTGATGCAGAGTTCTTAAGACAGGCTATGGACGAGGCTGATGGTCTTACATACTTTGGCGATGAGACTGACTATGGTCTTTTAGTTTACGAAGTAAACGGTGTTAATGCAGATTACAGCGTAGATCAGTCCTATTGGGCTTTCTATGTTAACGACGAGTACTGTAACTACGGCGTAGACGAGCAGCCTGTAGCTGATGGCGATGTCTTCAGAATCGAATACACAAAGTAAGGCGTTTGCAGCACGCGATATAACTAATATTGCTCTTATAGTAGCCCTGATTGAAGTGTGCAAATCAGGGCTGCTTTTTCTGCCGAATATTGAACTTACCAGCTTCTGGATAATAATGTTCATGCTTTTTTACGGCAGGAAAACTTATCTTGTCATACCCGCTTTTATACTGGTCGAAGGAGCTATGTACGGCTTCGGCTTGTGGTGGATTATGTATCTTTATACCTGGCCCTTACTGGGTCTTCTGGCCTGGATATTCAGGCGCATCGATTCATGGCTCTTCTGGTGCGTCTTATCGTGCGTATTCGGGCTGTCCTTCGGCTTCCTTTGTAGTTTCCCTTATTTCTTTATGGGACTAAGCTCCGGGGGCATAAAACATGCCTTCTCTGTCCAGATCGCATGGTGGGTAGCAGGAATACCCTGGGACATAGCACACGGAATCGGTAATTTTGTACTAATGCTTATTTTGTATAAGCCCGTCTCGAAAGTGATGAGAAAGCTCTATAAGAAAGACACGGTTACAACTGAAGTAAAAGAATAAAGAGGCGGTTAATTCGCCTCTTTTGTTTTATTTACCGTATATATTCCTATGCAGATTACAAGCAAAGCGATAATTGCATTAAGTCCTACCGAGCTTCCTTCGTTAAGCAGGAAGAGGGAGAGGATGAAGCCGAATACGGGGTTCATGAAGCCTATGGAGGATAGCCTGGATACAGGATTTCTGCTTAACAGCATTCCCCAGAGTGTATATGCGGCTGCTGATACGAATGACAGATAGATAAGAATAGCTATGCCCGAAGTTGTGACGACGGCAAGTCTGCCGCCCAGAAGAAGACCTGTCAAGGATAAGACAGCTCCGCCGAAGAGGAACTGATAGCCTGAAAGCATGGTGGTATCTTCACTCGGCGCAAACTTCTTGAGGCATACGGAAGAAAAGGCGTAGCAGATTGTGGATAAGAAGATAAAGAGATCTCCCATGAAGTATCTGCTGTCTATAAAGCCTTCTCCGGTAGAGTTCATTATAAAGATTCCTACAAAGCCGATTAAGCTTCCGACGGCTTTATTTAAGGTGAACTTCTCCTGCCTGAATATCAGCGCGGCAATAATGATCGCTACAAATACATTAAGACCTTCAACAATCGCGGCACGGGCTCCGGTTGTATTAGCAAGGCCGATATAAAAGAAAAAGTACTGTCCTATTGTCTGGAATAAAGAGAGTAAAGCTACCTTGGGTACTGCTTTGACAGTTGGGGCGATGAAGCGCTTCTGGATGCACGAACCTATCAGTATCGCCAGGATTCCTGCTATAAAGAATCTGATTCCGGCAAAGAGCAAAAGCGTTCCGATATCATCTGAATCTATCTGGAATTTAATATAGCCCAGCTTATTAAAGGGGAATGCGCTGCCCCAAAGGAAACAACATATAAGTGCTCCCGCATATACAACCGGGAGTCTCTCAAGGAAATGTTTTTTACTGCTCATAAGGGCTATTTTATACCAATCGAATTTATCTTCAATATAAAAGATGCCCCCGGTACGAACCGGGAGCATCCGTTTGTCAGACAGGATCTAATTTGTTATCAGTCTTCTTCTTTTCTGACTCTTGTCATGTAGCAGTAAGCTGCTGCGACGCCTGCAAGCAACAGATATGCGCCAAGTGTGTTTGTTACTGAGTGAGGATCTTCACCAGTGTTAGCAACGCCGGCTGCAGCGGCTGCAGTTGTTACAGTAAATGTTGTTGTAACAGAATCACCATCGTTGAAGTGAATGGAGATTGTGTGTGTTCCTGTTGCAAGTGTATTGAGGTAGCTTGCATTAAGAGTTACGATTACACTTCCGCTTACAGCTGTGTAGTTGGAAGGATCAATAAGCTGACCATCTACGCTGACACCAGTGAAGTGTGAGAAAGTAGAAGCTTCGTCAGTATTTCTTACTGCTCTGAATCTTAATCCGTCAG
>JAKSRK010000048.1 GCA_024403655.1 Saccharofermentans sp.
TCGCGTGACTTTGAAGCGTAAACCCTGGGTGCTACTCCGTATATCTTCTTGAAGGTCTCGGTCATGTAGCTAGCACCGCTGAAGCCCGTCTTCTCTGCTATTTCACTCATCGAAAGGCTGGTATTAGTAACATAGTAAGCAACACGCTCTATACGATAGCGGTTAAGACTTTCCATGGGAGTATTCCCTGTGAACTTCTTAAAAAGCGTATTGCAGTGAGTCTTGCTTACGCCGCCTGCTTTTGCGATGTCGGCAAGAGTGAGTGATTTGGAAAAGTTCGACTGAATATACTTTAGCATTACTTTGAAGCTGGCATCAGTAGTAACTGCATGTGAAGGGTTCTCCAGCATATAGTGACCTCTGCACCATGAGAAAACATGCTTATAGAGGTTAAGGAAAGATATTGTGATGCTAAGCTCTGAATCGATAGAATCTATTAAGCCTTCTACATCCTTGAAAATCATTTCGGCCATCGGATCGTCGTGCTTGATAATAAGATAGGGGATACGCTGATTGTCGATAAGCGGTTCTACATAGTGAGTCTGTACATAGTAGCTTGAGCACAGAAGTGAAGGGTGCAGTATGCCGATATAGTAAGAACAGTCTTCCTTGCCTATTGTATAGCTGTAGTGAACCTGATTCTTATTTACCATAAGGGTATCGCCCTGCTCGAGCTGAATCTTCTCGCCGTTAATGTTATATCCAGTTACGCCTTTGGTGATGGTGATGAACTCCAGATCTTCGTGGAAGTGAGGCTTGTTTGTCCATCTTGCACCGGGGAATACACTTCCTACATGAAGATAAGAAGGGAAATCGTCGTTCTGGTAATTAACCATCTCTGAGCCGTCTTCTCTTTTTGCAATCAGACCTATATTAGCTGCGATCATAACAAAAACACCATCCTTTATAACAAAATACCAAATATCGTTATATCTGTTAAATACCATAACAAAATAACGCAAATAGTTATTCTGTTATAAAAATATGCGCTTATTAGCCTTTTAATAAACATTTCACTGCTATATTGTAATTATATAGTATCGCGGTGCAACAATTCAAGAAGGAGAAGGAGTATGGAGAGTATTATCAAACTCAGTAATGTTAGCAAAGAATTCAAAATCCTGAACAGACACGAAGGTTTAGCCGGAAGTATCAGGGATTTGTTTTCCCGTGACTACAAGATAGTTCGTGCAGTCGATAACATTAGTCTTGATGTTGCTCAAGGCGAGATAGTGGGTTTCCTTGGCCCGAACGGAGCAGGAAAGTCCACCACCATTAAGATGATGACGGGAGTTCTTGAGCCCAGTAACGGTGAACTAATAATCAACAACCGTATACCTTACAAAGACAGAACAAAGAACAGCCAGGAGATTGGCGTTGTATTCGGACAGAGAAGCCAGCTTTGGTGGGCACTGCCGCTTGTTGAGTCATTTAAGCTTCTGAAAGATATTTATCAGATAAGCGATAAAGACTATAACGATATGCTCGAACTTTACGGGAGCATGATTGATCTTGAGCCACTTTTACACAAGCCTGTCCGTCAGATGTCTCTCGGACAAAGAACACTTAGCGACATACTTGCTGCGTTCCTGCATAACCCCAAAGTAGTCTTCCTTGATGAGCCTACGATAGGTCTTGATGTAGCTATGAAAAGCAAGATTCGCGAAATGATACTTGGGCTTAATCAGAAAAAGAATACGACTGTAATTCTTACTACTCATGACATGGGCGACGTAGATGCACTCTGCCACAGAATAGTGATTATCGATAAGGGAAGAATGCTCTACGACAACGATATTGAGCACTTAAAGAAGTTCTTTGGAGCATATAGAACACTTAAGATTCGTCTTCGCGAGGATACGGAAGAAGCTGCCGTAAAACTTACAAAGGAACTGTCGGATCTTGATATAGCCATCTCTAACGATGACACTTGGATCTCCATCCTGGTTAACGAAGAAAAGACCCGTGTCATTAAGGTTCTTGAGAGAATCCAGGAGACACACAGCGTCAGGGATATGCAGCTTGAAGAGATCTCGACAGAGGATGTAATTAAGAAGATTTACGAAGGAGGTACAGGCTTTGGTAAATAAACTCAAAAAATATTTTGCCCTTACAAGACTGGGTGTTCTTGAGACACTTCAGTGGCGTATAGCCCTGTGCGTAATGGTGCTTGGTAATCTACTTTATCTGACGCTCATATTCTTCCTGTGGAAGGCAATATTCGCATCAGCGGGAACTGATGTCGTCAACGGCATGACGTTTGAAATGACAATGGTATATCTGGTACTGGCTACTTCTCTTTATGGTGTTGTCGAACTCTACCTTGTTTGGGAGATAGGCCGTAATATTCAAAGCGGTAAGATCGTACTGGATCTGCTGCGCCCGTTTAAATACAAGCAGTATGTCTTTTGGGAGAATTCAGGTTCTTTGCTGGTAAATTTCCTTTTTACATTCTTACCTACGTTTATCGTTGTAAGGCTTATGACCAAGGGAACGATTCCGCTGGGGATTAACCTGATATATTTCCTGCTGGCATTTGTATTCTCGATAATTATCAATTACAACATTGATTTTATTGTAGGAACCATCTGCCTTTATACGGAATCTATCTGGGGAATTAATATTATGAAGCAGATGCTGGTATCACTTTTATCTGGTGCTACCATCCCTCTGGCATTCTTCCCGGACAGGGTTGCCGCTGTCGTTAAGTATTTACCGTTCAGAGCAATTTACGATACGCCTCTTACGCTTCTGATGGAAGCTGATCCCGACTGGCATACCGTCGTTTCAAAGCTCGGCTTCTCTCTTTTCTGGGTAATTGCCATCTCGCTTTTCAGTAATCTTTTCTGGCGTTTATCGATTAAGCAGGTAACGGTGAATGGAGGCTGATATGGAAACAATTAATTCAAATGCTGCCTATAGGAGAAAAGGCCCGGCCTTTTACTTAAAGATATATCTGAAGATTGTAGCTCAGGATATAAAGAGCAAGATGAGCTACCGCACAGATTTTTTTATATCGACGATAGGTATGATTACGACGAATATAGCCGGCTTCATTGCATTCCTGATTATGTTCGGCAAGTTCCCTTCTATAAACGGCTGGGAGTATTACGAGATTCTTTTCCTTTACGGCTTTTCGCTTATCTCGATTACACCGACGCAGTGCCTTTTGGATAACAATTGGAGTCTCAGGAGATATGTCTATGACGGCGACTTTGTTAAGTACTGTTTCAGGCCGATTAATCTCTGGTTCTACTACGTGTCGGAGGTGTTCGATGTAAAGGGACTGGGTCAGCTCGCTTTTGGCACAGGTACTCTGGTGTATGCCTGGATCAAGCTTGCTCTTCCGGTATCGCTGATTCTGATTCTTAAGACGGTCGTTGCTCTGGTGACAGCTTCCTTGTTTATGATGGCGCTTCAGAACGCAGCTGCGGCAAGTTGCTTCTGGATTCAGAATTCATTCTGGCTCCTGGATATCTCGCTTAAGATGAAGGATTATGCCAAGTATCCCGTAACCATATTTAATGATGTATTTAAGTTTATATTTACATTCATTATTCCGGTTGCATTCATGGCTTATTACCCAAGCCTTGCGATACTAAGACCTGACAATGTGCCTGTCCTGACTTATCTGTCACCCTTTCTGGGTATTTTAGCTTTTTACGGTAGTTACAAACTGTGGATGAAAGGTGCAGGCAAGTACGACGGAAGTGGATCATGAGCTCTTCGGAGCTCATTTTCTGTGTTCTGAATTCTTATCTGAGTTATAATGAATTCGATTACTGAACTGACAGGGCAGGTGACAATTAATGACTAATAAGAATTTTTACAGTAAAAGATCGGCTATTCTTTTTGTAGTTTTGGCGATAGTATTCTCTGCTTTACTTGATTTGGCGATATGCATTACTAAGAATGAGAGTCTTATCGGTATTCTTATGTGGATGCCTGCTCTGGCAGCTTTCATTGCAGCTTTTGTTGCAGTTAAAGACAGGGGAGAGAAGGCTTCGTTCAGAAATATTATGAATACTCTTTCCTTTCGCAAAGCAAAGTTTAAGTACCTGCTTTGGGGCTGCCTGATACCTTTGCTATATCTTATGATTCCCTATGTGATTTTCTGGCTTGTTTTCCCTGACAGTCTTGTTATGGAAGAGGGGCTTATCTTCACTTTGGTGCAGTCTTTGATTCTGCTTCCTGTCGGAACTGCCGTAAGTATGCTTACCGCAATAGGAGAAGAGATAGGATGGCGCGGTTTTGAAGTGCCGTCTCTTATTGAGAATTGGGGACTTAAGAAGACACTTGTATTCTCGAGCGGGCTTTGGTGCCTGTGGCATTTCCCGATTCTTCTCGGAACTTCGTATATGGAAGGAACGCCTGTTGCATATAAGCTGATTGCATTTACTATTACGATTTTTCCTATAGGAATTATTTGCGGACTTCTTACTTATATAAGTAAAAGCATCTGGCCGGCAGCACTGATTCATGCCGCACACAATAATTACGACCAGCAGATTTTTGGTCCCATAACCGTATCGGCTTCCAAGATGTATTACGTATCAGAGACCGGAGTTATTACTATGGTCTGTGCCTGGACAATCGCGGTTCTTCTTTATGTGTATGTAAAAAAGCATGCCAAAGAGGTTTGCTGATATGGATATGATTGCAAGATACAAGGGGGAACTTTACAGATATCTTCATAATCCGGATGAAGATATCCCTTACTGGTTTTTTGTGGAGAATAAGGAATTACCCGATTTGGAGAATTGCATAGAACACCGCCACCCTATGAGCGGGAGATTAATGGGATACGTATGTCCTATCGATATATCGGATGAGAGAATCGAAGAAGTATTCTATGGATGGGTCGAATTCAAATTGGATACTGACGAAGAATCGGAAAAGGATCTTATTGGATCAAAGGATTACGGAGGCGTAATAGGCAACTATGTAGAGTTTTATTCCAATTTTTACACTTCGGGTTCGGTGGTGCTTAACAAAGGCGAGTACATGACAAAATGGCCTGTGGCAGAGCTTAAAGATATAGTGGCGCATACTTGTTTCCTCAAAAAAGACGGAATTATCTATGGCTTAGAGAACAGGCTTGAAGAGCAGATGTCTTTGGATAAAAGTGAGTTGAAAGAATTCCTTGAACAGTATCGTTGGAGTCAGTTTTAAAAGCTTTTTGATGCAGGTAATGAAGAAGCTGGTTAGGAATGTAAACTAATCCTAACAATATTTATTTTCTGTGATAGTGAACAACAACGTAGCGATTTGTGGTATACTTTTTGGTGATGTGGCCTAACTTCGGCCAATAATTTAAACTATGTGAGGTAACTTTTTATGGCACGTTTTACACTTCCCCGTGATGTATATCATGGCAAGGGCGCTCTTGAGGCATTGAAGACTTTTAAGGGTAAGAAGGCAATGATTTGCGTAGGTGGCGGTTCAATGAAGCGCTTCGGATTCCTTGATAAGGCTGAGAGCTATCTTAAGGAAGCAGGAATGGAAGTTGAGATCTTCGACGGTATCGAGCCTGACCCTTCTGTTGATACAGTTATGAGAGGCGCAGAGGCTATGCTTAAGTTCGAGCCTGACTGGATTGTTGCAATCGGCGGTGGTTCTCCTATCGACGCAGCAAAGGCTATGTGGATTAAGTATGAGTATCCTGACTGCACTTTCGAAGATATGTGTAAGGTATTCGGTATTCCCGAGCTTCGTAAGAAGGCTCACTTCTGTGCAGTTTCTTCTACTTCAGGTACAGCTACAGAGGTTACAGCTTTCTCAATCATTACAAACTATCAGGACAGAATTAAGTATCCTATCGCAGACTTTGAGATTACTCCTGACGTAGCTATCGTTGATCCCGAGCTTGCACATACAATGCCCAAGAAGCTTGTTGCACATACAGGTATGGATGCTATGACACACGCAGTAGAGGCTTATGTATCTACAGCAAACTGTGATTACACAGATCCTCTTGCTATTCATGCTATCGAGATGATCATGAATGATCTTGTTAAGTCTTATAACGATGATATGGATGCACGCGACAGAATGCATAATGCACAGTGCCTTGCTGGTATGGCTTTCTCTAATGCTCTTCTCGGTATCGTTCACTCCATGGCACATAAGACAGGTGCTGCTTTTGAGGATTACGGTGCTCATATTATCCACGGTGCTGCAAATGCCATGTACCTTCCCAAGGTTATTGCATTTAACGCAAAGGATGAGACTGCTAAGAAGCGTTATGGCGTAATCGTAGACTATATGGGAATCTGTGATAAGTCTGCTTCTGACGATGAGAAGGTTAAGGCTCTTATCGCTTACCTTCGTAAGATGAATGACGACCTTAATATCCCTCACTGCATTAAGAACTACGGTGCAGACAGCTATCCTACAGAGAACGGCTTTGTTCCTGAGGAGGTATTCCTTGAGAGACTTCACGATATCGCTGTTAATGCTATCGGCGACGCTTGCACAGGCTCTAATCCCCGTCAGCCTTCCGTTGAGGAGATGGAGAAGCTCTTTAAGTGCTGCTACTACGATCTTGAGGTAGATTTCTAATCTTAAGTAAACGTTTGTTACTGCAGGGACGGCCTTTATCAGGGCCGTCCTTGTTTTATATATATGGCGAAAGTGAAGGTAATCGTTTAATGGAAATACGCGACGCAAACGGAATGACAGAAGAAGAGTTTGTTGCAGTATATAAAACCAAGAACTATCCCAGACCTTATCTCACAGCAGATGTTGTTGTTTTTGATAAAGAAGGCAAAGTGCTTCTCATAAAGCGTAAGGGACATCCTTTTCTTGGAAAGTTTGCATTCCCCGGAGGTTTTGTTAATCCCGATGAGACTGTGGAAGAAGCTGCTTCACGTGAACTTATGGAAGAGACGGGACTTAGCGGCATTGCTATCAGGCATGTAGGCATCTACAGCAAACCCGGAAGAGATCCCCGCGGCTGGATAGTAACTTCAGCTTATACTGCGAAGCTTACAGTGGATGTAAAAGCAGAAGCCGGAGATGATGCGGCAGAAGCAGTCTGGTTCGAACTTCAAATTGAAGGGGACAAGATAACATTAAGATCCGAGAATCTGTGTTTTGATTCTACAGAACTTGCTTTTGATCATGATGATGTTCTTAGAGATGCTTTAAGAATTTAATTATTCTTCAGACATATATTCTGTATTATAACCGTGGTTCCCCTCGGGTCTTTGATCATTGGGGAACATGGTATCGGCATATACGTCCGTCTGCATCTTCTTAATCAGATTAAATACTTCCTGATAATTCGGTATGGCCTGGATAATAAAGAGCTTCTGGTTCTTATCGTGCTGGCGTACCATATATCCTCCCAGGTTGATTTCCTGAAAATTTCTTGGAACTATCATCTCGATACTACCAACTCCGAATATCTTGCCAAAGATACCGCGGTGTATATTTATGTGTAAAACCTCGGTAAAGGTCTTAAGCTGAATATCGTATTGGAAAACTCCTCCGCTGATATATATACCACGTTCGGTAATTACATACGATGTATTATCCCAGTTTTTACCGGAAGTTATGGCAAGAGCCAGGTAAATCCAAACAGGGAAGAGGAAAAAAGCCATTCCGACTATTACTGCTATCCATGCGACTAGATCAAGATCGGATTTGGAACAGATAAAGATGCAGAGGGCAACAAGTCCTGACCAAAGTAATGAGATAAGAAAAAATGAATTGAAGATTGTCTCGAGAATAAAGACCTTCTTATCAGGCTTACCTGACCAAAGTATTCTCTCGCCATGGATTGAAGCTTCAAGATCTGTCATATTTTGATCTCCTGTTTGAATATATCCGTCTATTTCATTATATGTGTCCCTGTTTTTCCAATCAATATCCATGCGATAATTACAGCAGTATACATCAAAATGAGGGGATAGTATGAAATCTGTAGGGAGATTATTAAGATATAAAGACGTCTATGATATAGATGGATCTGAAGAGCTTTTTATAGATGCAATGCGAGAGAATTGCAAATTTCAGTATGATAATTCAGAAGACTATCGTAAGATCCTCGATGGTATGAATTTTAATCCTGACAATATAAAGAGTATGGAAGATGTGACTAATATTCCGTTTCTTCCCACGCTCTTTTTTAAGACTCACAGAATCTCTTCCTATAAGAATACAAAGCACTTATATAAGGCGACTTCTTCGGGTACACAGGGTAAATTCTCCGAGATCGGATTTGATATCGGAAGTCTTTGGTCCGCGATGATTATGTCTCTTCGAATATTAAGACATTGGAAGATCATATCTCCGATTCCATGTAATTATATTGTCTTCGGATATCAGCCCAAGAAGTCTAACAGAACGGCAGTATCCAAGACCGCATTTCTTACTACACTGCTGGCACCGGCTCTTCACAGAACGTATGCGCTTAAGTACATTAACGGCAAGTATGAGCCGGATCTTGAAGCCGTGTTTGAAGCTGTAAAAAGATATAGTAAGAAAAAGGCTCCCGTTCGCTTTATGGGTTTTCCTTCCTATACTTTCTTCGTAATGCAGATGATGGAGGAAAGAGGAGTAAGTGTTAAGCTCCCGAAGAATTCCAAAATCATGCTTGCAGGTGGCTGGAAGCAGTTCTACAAAGAGGCGGTCGAGAAGGATGTCTTCTATAGCCTCGCGAAGAAGACACTCGGTATCGAAGAAGAGAATATCGTTGAGTACTATGGTGCGGTAGAGCATCCGATTCTTTATACGGACTGTCCCAATCATCATTTCCATGTTCCGATATATTCACGTGTCGTAATAAGAGATGTTAATACATTTAAGCCGCTTCCCAACGGTCAGATGGGACTAGTAAATCTAATCACACCGCTTTTTAAAGCTACTCCTCTTTTAAGTGTAATGCCTGATGACCTGGGTATACTTCATGACGGCTGCGAATGCGGCTGCGGCATCAAGTCTCCTTATCTTGAGATAATCGGCAGAGTGGGACTTAAGGATATTAAGACATGTGCGGCAGGTGCCTCGGATCTTCTGGATAAAAGTAACCTTTCCAAGGTGATTCAAGGAGGAGAGAAATGATTCTTGCAAATGGTATTGTTTACGAGACTGATGCTCAAAACGAGCTTCTTTCAGGTCTCCCGGAAAAACTTAATAAGACACTGAACGCCAAGCCGCTTGATTCCGAGATTGTAATTAATGCTTTTGATAATCTCGGTCAGAGAATTGCTCAGGGTGAATTCTCGGATCTTATATCTTCCATAGAGATGAGCGGTAAGGATGAATATATAGACCTGGCTGTTCGCATGATGAGCCGTAAGTATCTGGAGTATAAGCTTAAGGTTGAACTTGGTGACAGTAAAACGGACCTTTTTAAAGACAATAGAATTACATGCGGAAGAGTTCCTCTTGGTGTACTTTTCCATATTGCCGCAGGTAATATGGATGCACTCCCCGTAGTAAGTATTGCCGAGGGACTTCTCGCAGGTAATATCAATATTTTGAAGCTCCCAAGTGTCGACAACGGTCTTACTGTAAAGGCGATGGAGATTCTTATAGAATTCGAGCCGAGACTTAAGGACTATATCTATATTTTTGATACTCCTTCTTCCGATGTCGTTGCCATGAAGAAGATGGCGGATATGGCAGACGGTATTGTCGTATGGGGCGGAGACGAGGCCGTAGCTGCCGTAAGAAGTCTTGCCAAGCCCGGAACGCGACTTATCGAGTGGGGACATAAGCTTGGATTTATGTATATCTCCGGCTTTGAAAATAAGGAGCAGGAATTAAAGGATCTGGCTGAGCACATAATGGTGACCAAGCAGCTTCTCTGCAGTTCCTGTCAGGTTATCTATATCAATACGGAAAGCTTCGACGAAGTAAAAGAATTCGCTAAAGAATTCGTAGATTATCTTAATGCTGCAGCGGCAAAATATCCTGTAGATGAGATTGGTGCCATTGCAGAGATCTCCATAAAGAGAAGAGTAGCTTTATACGACGAACTTATCGGAGGCGACTTATCTTCCAAAGATGAAGCAGTTTTCTATGGAGATAATATAAGTGTAACCGCATCTCCCGACAGTGAACTTGAACTGTCTTATATGTTCGGAAACGTATACGTAAAGCCGCTTCCGAGAAGAGACATCATGTCCGTTTTACGTGCGAAGAAGGAGTACCTTCAGACCGCAGGATTAATCTGCAGTCCCGAGCTTCGAGATGAACTGGCAGCGGAGATATTAAGAACAGGAGTTGAAAGAGTCACAAGAGCGGGTAATATGTCTTTTTACTTCGACGGTGAATCTCACGATGGTGAATTCCCGCTTCTCAGATATACGAGAATTATCAATATCGAGAAGTGATAAAGTCACTTTAAGTCGTTTATGACGCTCTCATAGTCATTGTACTTTTTGGCCTTTACGATACGTCTGAAGACGCGGTCGGAATTGTCAAAATTCACTTTCCAGTATGACCAGAGTTCCTTCATTCTGTAGAGGGTATTAATGTCAGGGAATATTACCTTCTGATACTCATGATATACGAGATCGTGAAGTTCCCAGAATTTCTTGTAGTCGAACTTAATGTCGCCGCCTTGAAGGCTTTGAGGGAGGCTGGGATCTGCGATAAGACCTCGTCCGAGCATAACGCTTTCAAGTTCATGATTAAGTCTGATGCAGTAATTACTATAGTCTCCTGCCGTAAAAATATTGCCGTTATAAACCAGCGGGAACTTTGCATTATCTATGGCATAAGAATAGTAGTCCAGGCGAGGTTCTCCCTTATACATATCTTCTTTGATTCGGGTGTGAATAATAAGTTCACTTAGAGGGAATTCATTGAAGATTTCCATTAATTCATAGAATTCATCAGGATCGGAATAGCCGAGTCTTGTCTTGACGGATATGGACATATCCTGTTTGTCTGCATGATTATAGATATCTTCCAAGAAATCTTTAAGTGTATCTGTGTCTCTTAAAAATCCCGCACCTTTTCCTTTGGCACAGACCGTTCCGGAGGGGCAGCCGATATTAAGATTTACTTCCTTATATCCTAAGTCTTTAAGTTCATCCAAAGCCTCATTGAAATGCTCTGCTTTGCAGGTGAGAAGCTGAGGTACAAGATTAATACCGCTGTTGTTCTCGGGAAGGATGTCCTTACGTTCTTTATTTGTCATCGGACACTTATCGGAGGGGGAGATAAAGGGCGCAAAGTATTTGTCTATGCCGCCATAGACTGCCTCGTACGCATTTCTGTAAATATATCCCGTAATGCCCTCAAGAGGGGCAAAATAAATCTTCATGAAGCTTCCTCCGCATCCAATTATACTATACGGCTTTGGGGCGATGTGTAATAATACTTTCGAGGCCTTTTATCAAGGCTTTGAGGGAAGGTTAAGGAGATATAAGTATATGTTGACGGGAAGAGAATTCTACGAGGGGTTTAATAAGGATGAATTAATAGATCTGCTTATGGCCGACAGCCGTAATGTAGTTGCTATGGACGGAGTGTGGTTCCAGTCTGTGGAGAAGGAACTCGGTATGGATGCTGCCATGCATCACGATGAGCAGGCTTGGAAAAGATATACGGTCACTGAGGCAAGACGAATAAAGAAATTCCTGGGCCTCGGTGAGAATTCCGGACTTGAAGGTCTTATGAAGGCACTTCCTTTGAGAATGGTCGACAGAGCTAATGTCACTTCCTGTGAGATGGAGGGGGACTGCCTTAACTATAAGGTTGTTACATGCCGTGTGCAGGAGGCAAGATCTTCCAAGGGCATGCCTCTTCATCCCTGTAAAAGTGCTGCTGTATATGAGTACGGCTACTTTGCGAAGGAAATTGATTCGAGAATTAAGTGCGAATGCGTAAGCTGTTATCCCGATTTAAGCGAAGAGGGAAAGGGCTGTGCGTGCTATTGGAGATTTACCATAGAGTAAGGAGGAGGGGGATATGCCACATTCATCAGGCGGTGGTTCTCATGGGGGAGGATTTCACGGAGGAAGCGGTTTCCGCGGGGGAAGAACCGGCGGTGGCGTGAACAGGTCTCACATAAGTACACGGCCTTTCGCGGGAGCGCACAAATACTATTACTACGACAGGAACAGAATCAAATACCTCTATTCCGACGGAACTTACGATAACCAAACCCTCAAGGTGTCGTTTATAATAGCGATTCTTGCCTTTCTTTCCATTTTTGCAGGAATAATGCTTCCGTTTTTGTCGGAACTTAATAATGAGAAGATTGATTCGCAGTTTGATGTCGGAATCGTTATTGAAGATAATGCGAATGTCTTAGGTGACACAGATGAGATTTATGAGGCTTTTGAGGCTTTCTACGAAGAGACGGGCATCGTGCCTTCTCTTGTTACTTTAAATAAATCTTCCTGGGTAGATACGTATGGCAGTAGTTTTAAAAAATGTGCATACGACGCATATGTTTACAGATTCACAGACGAATATCACTGGCTGATTGTATATTCCGTTGACGATAATAATGCCGAGAATTTTGTCTGGGAGGGAATGCAGGGCGTCAATACGGATCCGGTTCTTACCCAGGGAGCCACTGAGGCATTTGGCAAAAGGCTTCACAGGAATTTTGAAAGCAGTGAATATTCCGTCGACGAAGCAGTAGTCGAAGCTTTTAATTATTTTACGCCGAGAGTTTTAAGAGGATTTATAGACTCACAGTCCTGGGGCCTTGTCCTCTTTATGCTAGCTTTGTTTGTTTTCTGTATTGTCGGTTTTGTTCTTGCTATTGTAAGAACCGATAAATTAAAGGGAGCAAAGCTCTGGCAGCAGGGTTACCGGGAGATAAGCTGTGAAGACTGCGGAAGGGCTTGTATTGTAGGAGTTGACAGAGAATGTCGCTTCTGCGGAGCTCAGGTCCCCAGACACTAGTTTTGTGCTTTTCTTGTAACTAAGGAGATGATAATTGCAGAACGCGTTATCATCTCTTTTTTATTTTGAAGGGGGAGCGCCATCTGTAACGGCACTGTTCATAGTATTTTGCCTTCTCGTTGCAGTTTACTGTATGTTTTTAAAGCGCTTTGAATCGAGTATAAGAACTGCTTGTGTAATATGATGTGAAGCATATTTGCCCGTTTGTTAATTCTTGTGATGTTACCATATCAAATATAATCACCTGCACTTGGATATTAATGTAAAATCTAGGTGGAGGTAAGGTGTATGGATTTATCTTTTGGTTATTTCATGGATGAACTTGCTGCGAATCCTATTTTGCTGCTCGCTGTCGTTCTTACCCTTGGAGTTATTTTTGTAAACGGCTGGACCGATTGCCCCAATGCAATCGCGACCTGCGTAGTTACACGCTGCATGCCACCGAGACCTGCGATAATCATGTCGGCCTTTTGTAATTTCCTGGGTGTTTTCCTAATGAGTTTACTGAATTCAACGGTTGCCGAGACAATTACTCACATGGTTGATTTTGGTACTGATTCCCACAAAGCTATTACTGCACTGGCTGCTGCACTGTTTGCTATCGTTGTATGGGCCGTGCTGGCCTGGTTCTTCGGTATTCCTACCAGTGAGAGCCACGCACTTATTGCAGGACTTACAGGCGGAGCTATTGCTTTGCAGGGTGGTCTTAAGGGTGTCAACGGTGCCGAGTGGGTTAAGGTTCTATATGGTCTAGTCCTCTCTGTTGTACTCGGCTTTGCACTCGGCTTTATCGTCTGCAAGATTGTAACTATAGCCTTTCGCAATGTTGAGAGAAGCAAAACAGAACCGATATTTACCAAGGCGCAGATATTCGGTGCTGCTGCAATGAGCTTCATGCACGGCGCGCAGGACGGTCAGAAATTCATGGGTGTAATTCTCCTTTGCGTAATGCTTACAAACGGTAACAGCGGCGGAGAGGCAGTTCATATGCCCGTCTGGATTATGGCTTTGTGCTCAATCGTAATGGCTGTCGGTACTTCTATCGGCGGCAAGAAGATAATCAAGTCGGTCGGAATGGATATGGTTAAGCTTGAGAAGTATCAGGGTTTTTCTGCAGATGTAGCAGCATCAATCTCCTTGCTCTTCAGCTCAATCTTCGGTATTCCTGTCTCAACTACACACGCCAAGACAACGGCGATAATGGGTGTAGGTGCAGTTAAGCGCCTCTCTTCAATTAATCTTTCCGTTGTTAAGGATATGGGACTTACATGGATTCTTACTTTCCCCGGTTGTGGATTGATAGGATTCCTTATGGCAAAATTATTTATGTTAATCTTTTAACTAAATCACGCAAGAATTCCCCTACTTCAAGGAGTGAGTATGTAGTCTT
>JAKSRK010000049.1 GCA_024403655.1 Saccharofermentans sp.
AGAAGAAGTGCTTGTAAACAGGATCTACTACATTTGTAGCGAGGTCTGTATTTGTAACAGAATCTGTCTTAAGTTCAGTTCTGAGTGTTTCCTTACGTGTCTTACCCTCTGTCCATGCTTCGGGATTGAAGATGATTGTGTAGAACTCGCAGTTCTCACCACCGACTGCACACTCGTAGTGAGGAGTTGTGGAATCGAAGAAGATGGAATCACCTTCACGAAGAATCTCGGAATTGTCGCCAAGGAGAACCTTAAGAGTACCCTTTGTTACGATGAACATTTCCTGACCTGCGTGAGAGTGCATCTCGTAAGGAGGATTAAGAGCCTCATCAGAGTAGGGGATCTCTACGTGGAAAGGCTCAAAATATTTATTTCTGAAGCGGGAGCCGAGTCTCTCATACTTGAAGCCGTCGCGTCTTGCAATGGACTTACCCTCGCCCTTTCTTGTTACTGTGTACTCGGAGAGAGAAGGTGTAGAACCTTCCATAAGCTCCTGAATGTCGATTTCTGCAAGAGATGCGAACTTGCTTAAGAAGCTGTAGTTGAAATCCATCTCACCCTTCTCATAAGTAAGATACTCAGCTTCGCTCATACCCATCTTCTCAGCCATCTCAGCTGTTGTGAGTTCCATGTCAAGGCGAAGTCCCTTAACACGATCGGCGATTTCCATGATTTTCTCGCTCATGTTCATTTCTGTTTCTGCCATGTCTGTTCTCCTTTGTAATTCTCTTTACCCATAGGTGTCAGCCACGTGGTTATTGCTTTGTTCAGGAAATGAGGCAATAAAAAACGCCCCAAGATCCAAAACGGATGACTTGAGACGGAAATTCCGCGGTACCACTCAACTTGCATATCTATATTAGATATACCACTTTATGGGTTCTGACAAACCCCTTGCCTTAACGCGGCGACCCTCGGGTACAATCTACCGGGCTTAATGCCTTTGGGTGTACCGGCTCAGAAGCGATAGTCACTATGATAATCTAAGTTGTCGGTTCTCAGCTAACCCGACTCTCTGTAAACCCGAACTTATCGGACCTCTTCGTCACAGCCTTTAAAATATGTGAATTGTTTTGAGAATAATTCATAACATAGCAATTGTCAACAGCGTTTTGAAGCCTTGTTAATAAAATGTTCACAGTATATCGCTTTTTATCGGCTTTTGTTTACAGTATCAGCGTATAAAAAACATATACAAGCCTTTACAATATAGACACCAACATTAATTCGCATTAATTGTCCGGGAGGATATCTTATGTATTTGAAGTATTTGGTCACAGGCGCCACAGGGCCTGTAGGAAAATTGGTAACTGATTTGCTCGTTGAAAATGGAAACCCGGTAAGAGTTCTTGTTCCGGAAGCTGCAGATGCAAATGAGTTCGAACGTAAGGGTGTCGAAGTAAGTGTGGGTACAATCACAGACAAGGACTCTATTAAGGATTTCTTCAATGTTGAAGATCCCAGGCATTCATGCCTTATTCATACAGAAGAGATATGTTCCATCTCGGAAAAAGTTAATATGGAGATGAGAAGAGTCAATTTCACAGGTACTCAGAATATCGTTGATTCCTGCCTTAAGTTCAAGATCGGAAGACTTGTATTCTTGGGTTCAGCTTATGCTCTTAATCCCAGCATGAGTCTTGAGAATTCCGTTATTCATTTTGACAGAAGATCAGTTGAAGGTGAGTACGCTAAGACTAAGGCTGAGGCAGGTGAGTACATCATAGAGAAGATGTCTCTTAACAAGCTTAATGCCGTAATGCTTCTTCCCACATTCATTATCGGTCCCGGCTTCAAGGATGATTCCGCTATCGGTCAGATCTTAAAGAGCTACCTTGAGAAGGGTATTGCTACAGTTGACGGCGGACATGCATTTGTTGATGTACGTGATGTTGCTTCCGCTCTTCTGGCAATATCAGAAGAAGGACAGGTAGGTGCATCTTATGTGCTTAACGGTGAATACAAATCAACTGAGGAATTCTTCCAGTCAGTAAAGGATATAAGCGGCAGTACTCTTGATGTTAAGAAGATGCCCAAGTGGATGATGGGTAAATCAATGAGTAAGTTTGTTGATACCTATTACAGAGTTACCAAAAAGGATAATCCCAAGGAAGTATATGCATTGTTCAGGAATAATCCGAATGCCAACTTCAACAGCAATGTCACAGAGATGATCCCTGATCTTCAGATCACAAGTGTCTACGATTCTCTGGCTGCTACACTTAATCAGTAATTCTACATATAACTCTTTTATAATCTTTCGCACAAACGCCCGGCTTTTAAGTCGGGCGTTTGTGTCTTATAATGTTCTGAACCCAAAGGAGACAGAATTATGCATATTATTCTTGCGAGCAAGTCACCCAGAAGACGTGAACTGATTAAGTTCATAACTGAAGATTTTGAAGTTTTGACAGCTGATGTTGATGAGAGAAAGATTGAAGAAGAACACAGTAAAACTGAGTCCTCAAAAGTATCTCTTTATATAGCAAAGGCGAAGGCCGAAGCTGTATTCGACCTGTTGGATCCTGATAAGAAAAAGGACTCCGTAATTATTGCTGCTGATACTTCGGTAATTCTTGAGGGAAAGATTCTCGGTAAGCCCACAGACAGGGAAGATGCCAGAGATACGCTTTATGCTCTGTCAGGTAAAAGACACAGTGTAGTTACGGGAGTGTGGATAATTAAAGGGACTCAGTCCAAAGGTTTTTGTGAAGAGACCTTTGTTGAATTCAGCGCTCTGGATGAGTTCCAGAAGCAGACGATAGAAGCATATGTCGCTTCAGATGATCCATACGATAAGGCAGGATCTTACGGCATACAAAACGGCGGAGCTTTGCTTGTAAAGAAAATCGACGGAGACTACTTTAATGTAGTCGGACTTCCGGTTATGTCCCTTGCAAGAGAACTCTCGTCTCTTCAGGACTGAACCTTACGGATAAAGCTTAATACTTCATCTGACTTCAACGGATCACACAGGAACTTACCCTGGAAATATGTGCATCCGAATTCTACCAATGCATTGTACTGAGTGGCATTACCTACACCTGTTGCATCTACGGGAACATCTATCTCATTAAGGAGTGAGATTATTGAATCCGTAAGTGCTCTTGAAGGTGAGCCGTTCTTAAGATCGGCAGTAAAGTTGCCATCAAGCTTAACCATGGAAATGGGAAGAAGGGGGATATTGTTAAGGGAAGAATATCCTCTTCCGAAGTTGTCGAGAGCCATCGTTATTCCAAGATCTGAGAGATTCTCGAGAATGGGCTGGATAAGAGGGAAGTTGGAAAGAAGACTCTCCTCGGGAATATCCAGAATTACATTGCTCAGCTTGCAGCCTGATTCCTTGGCCATGTCGCTGAAAGAAGTTCCCTTATCCATATTACGAAGCTGAACAGCTGAGATATTTACAGTCATCGTAAGGTCGGGGAATTCTTCGTTGATCTCTTTAAGCTTCTCAAGAGAAGTTCTAATTGAGTATTCGCCTATCTCGTAGATGCGGCCTGTCTTCTCGGCTGCGGCAAGGAACTCGTAGTTATTAATCATGCCAAGTGCAGGACTGTTCCATCTTACAAAGGCTTCAAGTCCTGTAATGTTCTTGCTCTTGTCGAATACCGGCTGATATACCATATAAATCTCTTTGTCCTTGATAGCCTGATCGAGAAGTGCTCTTAACTCGTCGAGCGGCATGTTATCAAGACCTGCGGTAATATCGTAGCGGAATGCTTCGTTATATCTGTGATAATCTTCCTTCTTGAAGAAAGCTTCGTGCATGGCAATCTCGGCATTCTCAAGAAGATCTCCCGGGAATCTTGCATCTTCGGGATAGATGGAGTAGCCGGCTCTGACCTTACTTATAAGATGTCCTGTCTCATCGCTCAGTGAATCTTCAGCTGCGAAGCAGAGGCTGTCAATGTAGCCCTTAAGTTCGCTCTCGCTTAAGACTCTCTGTGTAATAACGACAAATTCCGTTCCGGTTACTCTTCCGACCATATCGAGAGGATCTGCGCATTCTCTCAGTCTGTGAGCCATACACTGAATGAAAAGGTCGAAGGATCTGTGACCGATACTTCTGTTAAATATATCGTTCAGTTCGACACAAAGATAGATAACCGAGATGTTGCTGAGCTGGCTCTTATTGTCAAGATCGTCCTGAGTATATGTGATTCTTTCTCCGATAAGTGAATCGAGATGATCCATGAGCATCTCTCTGTCGGGAAGTGTAGTAAGAGAATCTATTCTCGGAGTCTTACTCTCTCTGATTGTCTTGGTGACTGATTCCTTATCCGTTATGGACGAGTGCTTTACGATGAGGCTCGTTCTCTGAACGGTGCGCTCTGTAATGGAAGCGGTCTCGCTTTCTATTCTTCTGTTCTGCTCTTCGTCTATCTTGGTTCTTAGCATCCTCATCTTCTCTGATACCCTGTAGGTGAATACCCAGAAGAAAGCGATAAGGACTATTGATACTATTGAGAGTCCAAGTAAAAAGAGATTAGTGGAATTGGGGGTTGTGGAATAAGAATAGGAATAGATAATTAACTGGAAAATATTATAAGTGGTAGCCACTACAGACCCTGCTTTTCCCAAAGTAAGACACAAAAGGACAATTACAAGGAGTGCTATAAGCGAAGAGCCAAACTTAATTGCAGGTGAAAAAGACAGCATCTGAATGAACATTAATCCTACAAAGGATAATGACAGTGCCACAAAGCTGAATATGAAGCTGGAAAGCTTCTTGCAAAATATATTACCTACATCATAGTCCATATTCATATTATCTGATACTAGTTTGGCGTAATGATGAACAAACGAATTCTATTATATTAACGTTTTCCAGTTTTCCACATAGTAGTCGGAAGACTGAACCATCGCGCTCCACTGTTTCTCCTCTCCGCAGCCTATGTCATCATAAACCGCACATGTTCCGAAGCCGCCCTTTTTTGCTCCGCAAAGAGCGACGGGTACGTCTTCGAATACGAGACACTTCTCCGGAATAACCCCGAGTTCTTCAGATGCTCTAAGGTATATATCCGGTTCACTCTTGTTGATCTTGCCGCCAAAATCTTCGAGTGTAATAAAAGAGTCGATAAACTCCGTTAAGCGGTTGGAATCTAATGCCGCCCTGGCGTTAACGGAAGTAAGAGCCGTAGCGCAGGCTATCTTAAGACCTGCCTGAGAGGCTCTTCTTATATATTCGTAAGAACCGTCTTTAAGACGAACGTTATTCCTGTATTCGTCAAAGACCATCTCGTTCCAGGTTGTTACAACTTCTGAAGCAGTTAAGGGAATATTGTAATTATCTACCGTATACTGAGCACCTTCCTCAATGGAAGCGCTTTTTACAAATTCCGTGTAGGCGGGACTGACCTCGTATCCGTAACGGGCCAAAAACTTCTTGTCCACTTCATACCAGAGCCTCATGGAATCCAGTATGGTTCCGTCCAGATCCAGTATAATCGCGTCGAATTTTTCCGTAATCTCTGCTAACAAAGGTAACTTCATACCAAATTATTATAAACAATAAAGGCAATGCTTATTTGACAATATTATTTCAATATGAGCGTATAATTTAGTTATCTTCGCAAGGAGGCTTTTGTTATGGATGAGAAGTTAAGACAGGCTGAACTTCAAAGACAGCAGTTTATTGATGAATGTCTCGGCTACGATATTCCGAGAATTGAAGCGGAGACATACCCGGAGGAAGCAAGACTCGAATCCGATATCTTCTACAAAGAGGGACTGACTCTGGATATTTATTCGCCTGATAAGGACGATAAAAAAGACGAGATTTTCCTTCTTATTCATGGAGGCGCTTTTGTCTACGGCAACAAGGAGAACGACAAATGCTTTGGAATGCATCTGGCAGTCTGCTCAGGAATAAGCGTCGCCAACATCAATTACAGACTTATGCCTGACACGGACCTTAAAGGGCAGCTTGAAGATATATTCGCCGCGATAGCCTTTCTACATAATAAGGGTATAAAAGTCTTTCACACAGTGGGTGATTCTGCGGGAGGCTACTTGGCACTTATTACTGCAATCCTGATAAATTCCCCTGAAGCTCGTGCTGTGGCGGGAATAGAATCCGTCCCTGATATAAAAGCAGCATCCGCAGGCCTTATCTGCAGTATGTATAAGACTCCTGACGACGGCTTCCCCGGAATTTATTTTGAGAACTACAGCAGCATGCCTTCTTTTATCTACGATTTGTCGGAGGCGGTAAAAGCATACGGTGCGCCTTCGAGCGTCATTGTAACGGGAGAAGAAGACTTCCTTCGAAAGGATAATAATGAGCTTGGCGAAATGCTGTCGCTGCAGGACATAGAAGTAAAATTCTACGACGCGGCTTCAAGCGGAGAACGGCACATGTACCATGTCTATCCCATATCCTGTCCGACCTGGCCCGAAGGAAAGCATGTAATAAAACTTATAAGCGATAACGCAAACGGAAAGTAAAAGAAGGACTGCCTCAATTAACTGAGACAGTCCTTTCTGAATATAACATGATTTTGATTAGGAACGTGTGTTGGAATAGATTCTGTGAATCAGGTTTGAAATCGGCTTGTAGATCCAGAATGTGATGAAAGCTACCACGATTCCCTTAAAGAGATTGAAGGGAAGAAATCCCCAGAGGATAAGATCCATCTTGGTCTTAATCATGGAATTTACCGCTGCGGACATTCCGATTATAGCCTCGATAGGGAAGTTCAAAACTGAACCGTAAAGAGGAAGTGTAATAAAGAAATTAAAAGGGCAGGCGATAAGTCCGAGAATAAGTGTGGCGATAGCCATTGAAGCTATGGCACCCTTTCTTGTTCTGTGCTTGCCGTAAATCCAGCCTGCGGAAAAGACGTAGATGCTTCCTGTTATGAAGTTGGACATCTCTCCGATTCCTGCTGTTCCCGTGAAGGGGAGGTGGAGAAGATTCTTCAGAAGCTCAATAAGGATTCCGTATACGGGGCCTATTGCAAAGGAACCTACGAGAACGGGAACTTCTGAGAAATCGAACTTCAGGAAGGGGGGCATGAACGGGAGATTGAACTCGAGATACATAAGAACAAAAGCCATGGCAGTTAAAATAGCTGTGCTTGTGAGCTTAGTGATCATGGCCCTTCTAGAGGACGCACTTGTCTTGGTGGAAATTTCTGACATAAAAAAACAACTCCTTCCATCCGGACTGTACCGTCGGCCACGGAATCTAACCGTGTCAGTCCCGCCTGATGATAGAATTGACGGGAGTTGCGGGCTTATCTTAAGGCTATTGCCATAGACACACCGCCGGTCGAGGAATTACGCCTCGCCTTGGATATGTGGACATTATATTATCGTAATGAAATTATTGCAAGGGGGATTTACTCATCCCAGGGAAGTCTCTGTTCAATGCCGTAATAAGCTTCAAGTGACAGGTCGTTCTCATAAAGGTAAGTGGCAAGTTCCACTCCCACGTATCTGTAGTGCCAGGCTTCCTGACCGTAGCCTGTCTCATAAGCATATTCGAGCTGGTATCTTCTTATGAATCCGTACTCGAAGCAATGCTCGTTGACCCACTGGCCAGTTGTAGTCTCACCGAATGAATCAAGTATCTCAGAAGTTCCTGCCGGAGTTATATCAAGGGCAAGTCCCAGCTGGTGTTCGGATCTTCCGGGCCAGGCATTCTTCTGACAGGCAAAAGGAGTTCCTCTTAAGTTTGCAGATCTGTGGAAAAGATATTCCTGAATATTGGCATCTCTGTAACCGGATACAAGGAATAGTCCCTGTCCTGTTGCTTCCAGGCAGGCGTCGTTCATTGCGATCCAGGCATCACATGCTTCGCTTCTAAGCTGCTGGTTCATGGAGTTGGGCGCATCGACAAGATCACTCGGAACATAATCAAGAGGGAGCGCATAGTACTTATTGACAACTACCGTTATGTCATCGGGATTGCTAACAATCTGAGCCGTGACAGATCTGGGGTCTACAAAGCCGTCATACCAGATTTCCTCGTCGTATATGGGGTCAACATATTCCGGAACCGGAGTCGGAATCGGAGTAGGAAGTGGAGTCGGGATGGGGGTAGGTGTAGAAGCAGGTGCTTCCGTTGTGGTTACGCTCGAAGCTTCTGAAGAACTTACAGCCGAAGACATAGTCACTTCGGGCTCTTTGGCACAGGAAGAACATAACAAAACCGCGGCTGTCAAAGTCAGCGCGGAGAATTTATTCAGGTAATTCATATGAATCGCTTGTGCTGTCTTTTTGTAGTTCATTCCAATCCAAACCCTGGCAAAAATCTAATGCTCATTATACACTAAGGCCTCAAATATCCACTAATCAAGAATGCGAATATTTGTTATAATTATTCTAGAAATTTATGAGTTAAAAGGTGGTGCAAACCAATTATGGATATATGTGCAGTAGTAATGGCAGCAGGCAACGGAACGAGAATGAAGTCATCTCATTCCAAGGTTGTTCATCAGGTTGCCGGAAAGCCCATAGTCAGATGGGTAGCGGATGCTCTTTGTGAAGCTGGCTGCAGTGAGCAGGTTTATATCGTAGGCGATAAGCAGGAGGAGATTAGAGATGTTCTCGGCGAGACTGTTGCTTACGTTTTCCAGGAGCAGAGACTTGGTACAGGACACGCCGTTATGCAGGCTGCTCCTTTCCTTGAAGGAAGAGACGGATATGTAATCGTTCTTCCCGGTGATTCTCCCATGGTAAGCGCAGAGACTATCTGCAAAGCGTTAAATAAGATGGAAGACGGCGACTATGCTGCCGTTGTTATCACAGCGGAAGCAGCTGATCCTACAGGCTACGGACGTCTTGTAAGAGATGAAGAAGGCAACGTATTAAGAATCGTTGAGCATAAGGATGCAAGTGAAGAGGAACTTAAGATTAAAGAGATTAATTCCTCCATGTATGTCTTTAAGACATCTCTTCTTCTGTCCGCTCTCGGAAGACTCTCGGCTTCCAACGCACAGAAGGAATACTATCTTACTGATACAATCGGTATTCTTATCTCCGACGGCAATACGGTAGGTTCTATCGTATGCGACTTCGAAGATACACTCGGCGTAAATGACAGAATGCAGCTTATGCAGGCCTGCAAAATTATGAACAGACGTATCCTTAATAAGCATATGAGAAACGGTGTTCAGATTCTCGATGAGAATTCCACATGGATTCATTCCGCAGTTGAAATCGGAAGAGATACTGTAATCCTTCCCGGAACAACTCTCATGGGTAATACCGTTATAGGTGAAGAGTGCATCATCGGTGAGAACTCCAGACTTGACGGAGTAGAAGTCGGAGACGGTACTGTTATCGACTATTCTGTAGCTACTTCCTGCATCATCGGAAGTGACTGCCGTATCGGACCCTTCTCACACATAAGACCTGACACCAAGATCAACGATCATGTTACAATCGGTGCTTATGTTGAGGTCAAGAATTCAACAATCGACGACTATACAAGAGCAAGACACCTTACATATATCGGTGACTCGACTGTAGGTAAGAACGTTAACTTCGGTTGCGGTACCGTAACCTGTAACTTCGACGGTCAGGATAAGGTCGGATGCGTTATCGAGGATAACGTATTCATCGGAGGTAACTCCAATATCCTCTCATCGGTAGTGCTTGGTAAGGACAGCTATATTGCCGCAGGTTCCACGATTACAAGTGATGTTCCCGCATTGGGACTTGGTATCGGAAGAGCCAAGCAGATCAATAAGGATGACTGGGTCGCCAAGAAGAATCGCTTAAGAGGAGCTAACTATATTAAGCTCGACAGCAAGAGGCTGGAGGTCTGATATGTACCTTGTAGCCGGTCTCGGTAATATAGGAGATAAGTATGCCTACACATGGCATAACCTGGGATTTCTCGCAGTAGAGATGCTCGCTGACAAGCACGGCATCACTCTCGATAAGAGTAAGTTCAATGGTGTATACGGTAAGGGTAAGATTAATGGTGAAGACGTCATTATCTTAAAGCCTTCTACCTTCATGAATAATTCCGGTCTGTCGATTGCTCCTGCGGCATCTTTCTTTAAGATTGATCCTTCCAATATCATCGTCGTATATGACGATATAGATATAAAAGTCGGAACTATCAGAGTCAGGGAGAAGGGATCAGCAGGTACTCATAACGGAATGAAGTCCGTTATCAAATTCATGGGTACCCAGGATTTCCCCAGAGTTCGAATCGGATCCGGCCCTGTACCTGAGAAGTGGAATCTGATAGACTATGTGCTCGCAGATATTCCCAAGGATCAGAGAGAAACGGTATACCATTCCTTTGAAGATGCCGTGAAGGCAATAGAAGAACTTATCGGAGAAAATGGATAACGACATAAAGTCACTTCTTGAACTCATTAAGAACGACGAAGCCCTGATGGCTTCTTCAGACAGGTGTGTCCGTGAGGCACGCCATCTTAATGTGTCCGGACTTTGTGAGCAGCAGAAGGGATACATTATCGCTGCTCTGTCATATAAGTATTCCAAAAAGCCCGTAGTACTGGCTTCGGATACTGTTAGAGCCAAAGCTCTGGCTGAGTCATTAAAGCCTTTTACGGATGGCGATATCCTTATAGTCGAACCTTCCGAGATGAGTATTGTTACTGCCGTTGCAAGTTCAAGGGACGGTGAGAGTGAGAGAGTCGGAACTGTCTCAAGACTTTTGAGGGGAGATTATTCGGCTGCCATAATCACGGCAGGTGCTCTTGCCGTCAAGATGCAGCCTAAGAAGGAATTCGAGAAGAGCCTTATAACACTTAAGCTCGGTGACAGACAGGATCCTGTCGAGCTCACTTCTCTCCTGACTGATATCGGATATGAGAGAGTATCTTCAGTATCTGTTCCGGGTGAATTTGCCGCCAGAGGAGACGTGGTAGACGTATTCTCGCCGGATTTTAACATGCCCGTAAGATTCAGTTTCTTTGACGATGAGATAGATCAGATTAAGTCTTTCGATCCGGATAATCAGAGATCGACCGACTCCTTTAATAAGATCACTTTGTGCAGAGCAAGAGAAGTCATTCTCGACAAGAAGGCCAGAGGCCAGGCTGCGGATAAGATTTTAAAGAGCGCTGCAAACGATATAAACAAGATGAATGCCGAATCTGCCAGAGCTGCAGCGGAACTCCTGTCCAGGACGGCTCACGCCGACAGCGATGCGGTAAGAGAAGGCATGAGAATCACGGGTATGGCAAGATGGCTCGGAGTCATCCTTGAAGAACCCGCCATAATTCTTGACTATGTTAATAAGACCGAGAACATGATCTTTGTCGATGAGATGGGAGAAGTTCGCGGCAGACTGGACGGCTACGAAGCCGACTTTATCTCAAGATGCAGACATTCCTTTGAGTCGGGTACCTGCCCCTCATGTGCTTTCGAGTCTGTGTTTGAGATTCCCGAGATAATGAGAAGACTCGATAAGAGTTCGCAGGTGACGGCTATTGCCTGCCTTGCTACTTCCGGCAACGGACTTCCCGGAGGTCTTACGGTAACTTCGGACGGACTTGCGGGAGAGAACTTCAGAGGCAGAGACAAGGAACTTGCTTCCATGGTAAAAAGAAGCGAGGAGGACATGACTGTCCGCTTCCTTATTACGGGTTCTCAGAGAGTAGAAGGCTTCCGCTTAAGAATGGCGGGAGAAGGTCTTTCCATAAAGGTAGTAGGCAAGGATCTTCCCGCAGGCTTTATCTATCCTGCCGCTAAGCTCTGTCTTATCGGTGAGCAGGATATTTTCGGTGCGGAGAAGAAGATTTCCAGGAAGAAGAACGGTGCCAATAAGATTACTTTCTTCGGTGATATTCAGCCCGGAGATTTTGTTGTACACGATGCGCACGGTATCGGTCGCTACGAAGGCATAGTTAATATGCGTATGGGTAAGTCCAATCAGGATTACCTTAAGATCTCCTATGCCAAGAATGCGACTATTTACCTTCCTATAGATAAGCTCGACAAGCTTCAGAAGTATGTCGGTCCCAATAATAAAGAGCCCAAGCTTTCTTCCCTTGATTCCGGTGAGTGGAACAAGTCGGTAGAGAGAGCAAGGACTTCCATAAAGAAGGTTGCTTTCGACCTCGTTAAGCTCTATGCGGCAAGGCGTGCAAGCAAGGGCTATTCCTGCACTCCCGACGACGTATGGCAGAAGGAATTCGAAGAGAATTTCCCTTATGTGGAGACGGACGATCAGCTCCGTGCCATCGCAGACATTAAGAAAGATATGGAGAGCGACACGCCGATGGACAGACTCCTTTGCGGAGACGTAGGCTTCGGCAAGACAGAGGTCGCATTCAGAGCAATATTCAAGTGCGTTACTAACGGCAAACAGGCATTTATGCTGGCGCCGACGACACTTCTTGCACAGCAGCATTTCGACAATTTCCTCGAAAGGCTTCACGGCTTCCCCATGAAGGTCGTACTCCTCTCAAGATTCGTTCCTGCCGCTGTCTTAAAGCAGAACCTTAAGGACATTAAGGAAGGTAAGGCGGATGTTGTAATCGGTACACACAGACTGCTGTCTAAGGACGTAGTTCCCAGGGATCTCGGCCTTCTTGTAGTAGACGAGGAGCAGAGATTTGGTGTTAACCACAAAGAGCAGATAAAGGCTATGAGAAATAACATCGATGTTCTTACCCTTACTGCTACACCTATTCCCAGAACTCTTCATATGTCTATGTCGGGTATAAGGGATATATCCGTTCTCGACGAAGCTCCTATGAACCGCCGTCCTGTACAGACTTATGTAATGGGTTACGACGAAGAGATTGTCGCACAGGCCTGCATGAGAGAAATCTCCAGAGGCGGACAGATATTCTACCTTTATAACAAGACTGCAGATATAGACCAGAAGGCGGCCCGCCTTGAGAAGCTTATGCCGGGCGTTAAGGTCTTATATGCTCACGGCAAGATGAGCGAACACCAGATGGAGAGGATAATAGAATCCTTCCTTGTCGGCGAGGCGGATATTCTTGTATGTACGACGATAATCGAGTCGGGTGTGGACATGCCTAACGTTAATACGATGGTTGTGGAAGATTCCGACAGATTCGGTCTTGCCCAGCTGTATCAGATTAAGGGCCGTGTAGGAAGGTCTGACAGACAGGCTTATGCTTATATTACCTATAACCCCGATAAGGAAATGAACTCAGATGCAAGAAAGCGCCTTATGGCGATACGTGAGTTTACCGAGCTCGGTTCCGGCGTCAAAATCGCACTTAGAGATCTCGAGGTACGAGGTGCGGGTAATCTTCTCGGAGCAGAGCAGCATGGTCAGATGGATGTCATCGGATATGAGCTTTACTGCCGTCTTCTTGACGAAGAGATAAAGATACTTAAGGAGGGGGACGAGTCCTTTGCTCTTCCTGCTCTTACGGTCAATATGGAAGTGGATTTTGACTCTTATATTCCCGTGTCTTACATAGAGGATGAAGAGTCCAGAATGGCTGCCTACAGAAGAATCGGAGCGATATCCGATCAGAAGGATTACGACGATTTCCTTGATGAAGTTATGGACCGTTACGGAGATCCGCCTAAGGAGGTTAATTTCCTTGCGGGAGCTTCACTTATCAGAGCTCTTGCCGGCCAGGCGGGATTTGAGAGAGTATGCTTCAAGGATGCAGGTGTACTAATGTATTTTGCTTCAGACCGTAAGATTAATATGCCTGCGGTAGCTGCGCTTATCGGTACTCCAGAGTATGCCGGCAGAATACTTGTATGTGCTCAGGGTAAGCCCTATCTTCACTACAAGCCCAGAAGCAACAGACACGATAAAACAGTGGATGAATCTATTAACCTTCTTAAGATTCTTATTGAGAATAAGGATGCCAAGAAGAAGGAATGATACCGTTGTGATAGAATAGGTGTCGATTCAAGCCTCCATAGTTTAATGGATAGAACAACAGTTTCCGGTACTGTTGGTACGGGTTCGATTCCTGTTGGAGGTGCCAGGGCACACATGACACTTGTTCTTGGCGCGGTCCTCCGCGCTCCGCTTGTGCGGAAGACGCAGAACAAGTGTCATTCGTTTTTATGCGCTTCGCTTGTGCGGAGTGTTCAGATCAAGAGGGTATTCACTTGTCAAAATTTGCCTGAACACGGCTCGGGGTTGGCGATTTTGAGAGAAGATAGAAACGAACCCCCACCAAATGACGCATTTTGGTATGTAAAGGTCCGACTCTCTTATGCTTTTTGTTATTGTCTGAAAAATAAGAGAGGGGGATTCGAACCCTCGCAGAGCATTATTTTATGTATAATAAAGAAG
>JAKSRK010000005.1 GCA_024403655.1 Saccharofermentans sp.
CTACAATGAGCGCCACGCTTTGAAGTTAAGTTGAACCGCCGTATGCCGAACGGCATGTACGGTGGTGTGAGAGGGGGAAGCAAATTCCCCCTACTCGATTGTAAGGATTAAGAGTGATTTGCCCGAAGGCTTTTGGGGTGCTAACATTAGCGGGTAAAAAGATTTGCAAGGATTATAGGACATGAAATATATATACGAGACACATCTTCATACTTGTGAAGGAAGCAGATGCGGAATGGTAAACGGTAAAGACTATGTTGATTACCTTATCGGTAAGGGCTATAGCGGAATGATTGTTACTGACCATTTCTTTAACGGCAACTGCGCGATTGATCCCAGTCTTCCCTGGGAGACTAAGGTTGAGGCATACTGTCAGGGCTATAGAGAGGCATTAAAAGCTGCCGAAGGCAAGGACTTTAATGTCATGTTCGGAGTTGAGTATAACTTTGAAGGAGATGAATATCTTCTTTATGGCATAAGCCCGGAATGGCTTACTGATCATCCTGAGATTATGGGTATGACAAGACATGAGCTTTATAAGACTATAAAGCAGGCTGGTGGCATGATGATTCATGCTCACCCTTACAGGGAAAGAGATTATCTTGTAGATATCAAGCTTACCGAGGGTGTTTTTGACGGACTTGAAGTATATAATGCCGCCAATACTGATAATATGAATGCTCTGGCTTTTGAATACTGTAAAAAGGTCGGAAGCAGAATGATAGCAGGTTCCGATATTCACTACTATCACGACAGAGCTATGGGAGGCATGGCTTTTGACCATAAGATAGATTCCATAGAGGAGTATGTATCCAGTGTGTTGAACGGTGAAGGCGTTGCCGTGCAGGTTAAGGACGGTAAGGGAGTTCCCGTAGAAGATATAAGTGCGCTGACTAATTCTGCTGCAGCTCCTTCTTACGAAGTTCACTGGATGGAGACTGAAGTATAAATATTTGCATTTCGAGGCAAATATAAAATATTGAATGCATTTGCAGGCAAATAGTATAATTTCCTTTACAGAGGGGGATTTTACTATGACACCTGTTTTTAATGATTCAGCCAAGCTCGGCTTCGGCCTTATGAGATTACCCGAGAAGGACGGAGTTATCGATCACGAGCAGTTATGTAAGATGGTCGATGCTTATATGGCTTCCGGCTTTAACTATTTTGATACAGCATATATTTATCACGGCGGTAAGTCAGAGACAGCCGCAAGAGAAGCGCTTGTAAAGCGTTATCCCAGAGAGAGTTTTACTCTTGCTGATAAGCTTCCTGCATGGTGCATCAAGGAAGAAGCTGATATAGAGAAGATTTTGAATGACCAGCTCGACAGACTCGGAACGGATTACATCGATTATTATCTATTGCATTCCGTAGAGGACGGCAATAACTACGATACTTATGAGAAGTACGACTGCTTCTCATGGGGGTTGCAGAAGAAGGCTGAAGGCAAGATTAAGCATTTCGGTTTTTCTTATCACGGAAGTCCTGAGCTTCTTGTTAAGGTTCTTGATGCTCATCCCGAAGTGGAATTCGTACAGATTCAGCTTAACTATGCAGACTGGAACAATCCCGTAGTAAGATCCGGCGAGCTTTATAACATCCTTAATGACAGAAATATCCCTATCATTGTAATGGAGCCCGTAAAGGGAGGAACTCTTGCAAACCTTACTCCTAATCTTGAGGAGAAGTTTAAGGCAGTAAGACCTGATGATTCGGCTGCATCCTGGGCACTTCGCTATGTAGCTTCTCTTCCCGGAGTTAAGTCTATCCTTTCCGGTATGTCTAACGAGGAGCAGATGAACGACAACATCAAGACTTTTGTCGGCTTCGAGCCTTTGACAGCTGAAGAGGAGACTGTCGTTAATGAAGTAAGAGATCTTATGCTGAGCACTAATCTCATTGCATGTACTTCCTGCCGCTACTGTACTGACGGCTGCCCTATGGGAATCAGCATCCCTGATGTATTCCGTGCAGTAAACACATTGAGACTTTATCCCGAAGACGTGTTCCGTCCCAAGATGTTCTACCAGGGTCTTTCCGAGAGAACAGCGAAGGCATCTGAGTGCGTTGAGTGCGGTCAGTGTGAAGGAGTATGCCCTCAGCATCTTTCTATCGTCGACTATCTTAAGGAAGCTGCTGCAGCTTTTGAGAATTGAGGTTGAAATTTAATGACAGACGAACAGGCATATAAGCTCGGAGAGTGGCTTAGAAATAACCAGAACAGACCTTTGACCTTTATGGAAAAGGAAATGCTTAAGGGCATAATAGACAATTCCGCTACGATAAAGGATATTCTCGAAAGTCTTGGCGGACTTGCAGGGATGATACGCTGAACCGTATTTGCTTTTTTGAAGCAATCATTTATAATACGTAAGCATATTGTAACTGCGAAGAAGGAAAGAAGTAGTCTTTGACTAAGGCCTTGCAGAGAGTATCCGGTTGGTGTGAGGATACAGGCGGTCAGCAGATGAATACATTCCGGAGCAGCTGCCTGAACTATCAGTAGGGTAAGTCGGGAGCGCCCGTTAAAGCGCATGTGTCATGTACACGATGAGGAATATATCGCGAGGTATATTCGAACATGAGGTGGTACCACGATTATTCGTCCTCTGTTCTCCTTTTGGGGAACAGAGGATTTTTGTATTTAATTACGGAGGAGAATACTATGCAGATCTACGAAGAACTTCAGGCAAGAGGTCTCGTCGCTCAGGTTACTGATGAGCCCGAGATCAGAGAGCTTATTAATAACGGCGGAGCAAGATTTTATATCGGATTCGACCCCACGGCAGATTCACTTCATGTAGGTCACTTCATGGCACTTTGCCTTATGAAGAGACTTCAGATGGCAGGCAACAAGCCCGTTGTACTCCTTGGCGGCGGAACAGGATATATCGGAGACCCTACAGGAAGATCCGACATGAGATCCATGCTTGCACCTGAGACTATCGAGCATAACTGTGCATGCTTCAAGAAGCAGATGGAAAAGTTCATCGACTTCGGTGAGGACAAGGCTATTGCAGTTAACAACGCTGACTGGCTTCTTGACCTTAACTACATCAAGCTCTTAAGAGACGTAGGTGCACATTTCTCAGTTAACAACATGCTCAGAGCTGAGTGCTACAAGCAGAGAATGGCTAACGGTCTTTCTTTCCTTGAGTTCAACTACATGATTATGCAGGCTTATGACTTCTGGTACCTTCATAAGAACTATGGCTGTAACATGGAGTTCGGCGGCGACGATCAGTGGAGTAACATGCTTGCAGGTACAGAGCTTATTCGTAAGAAGGAAGGCGAAGATGCTTATGCCATGACAATCACACTTCTTCTTAACAGTGAAGGTAAGAAGATGGGTAAGACAGCTAAGGGTGCTGTATGGCTTGATCCCGCTAAGACTTCTCCTTATGAGTTCTTCCAGTACTGGAGAAATGTTGGTGATCAGGATGTAATGAAGTGCATCAAGATGCTTACATTCATTCCCATGGATGAGATTTATGAGATGGAGAAGTGGGAGGATTCCAGAATCAACGAGAAGAAGGAAGTTCTTGCATTCGAGCTTACAAAGCTTGTTCACGGTGAGGAAGAAGCTGTTAAGGCAAGAGAAGCATCTCATTCACTCTTTATGGGCGGCGGTGATGATTCCAATATGCCTACATCTGAGATTCCCGCAGATGAGGTTTCAGATGACGGTATCCAGGTAACAGAGCTTCTCGTTAAGATGGCTATTACCAAGAGTAAGGGGGAAGCTAGAAGACTTATCGAGCAGGGCGGTGTATCTATTGACGGTGAGAAGGTAGAAGCCATCGATGCAATGGTAAGCAAGGACCAGCTTAAGGAAGGCGTTAAGGTTAAGAAGGGTAAGAAAATCTTCAAGAAGGCTGTAATCGTCTGATATTAATATATTTCAGTAATCTTTATACTGCTCTGCCATAATCGGCAGGGCAGTATTTGTTTGCATTTGATATTTGTTGCAAACCTTTGCAGGGAATACTATTTACTATGTCGAATACCGCTAAGGTAAATAAGAGAAAGTTCACTTGAAAGCAAAGCAAAACAGGGCTTTATAGCATTTTGATTATAGTTGAAGCTCATTTGAGATATAGTTGCTATATATTGATAACCGTCTATCTTTGCGATTTTGCATGCCTTTTACATTCGTAGTTTTCAAGGATATAATACAGACTGAGTTTATAGGACAAATAATGATCAGAAGGTAAGAACTGGTTTATGGATATTTTTTCTTTTGTTCAGTTGTTCGGCGGACTTGCGTTTTTCCTTTACGGAATGACACTTCTGTCGGATTCACTTAAGAAGACTGCCGGCGGCAGATTAGAGAAGTTATTAAGAAAAGCGACTGATAATCCTTTCAAAGGTTTGACAATAGGTGCGGTTATTACAATCGCAATTCAGTCATCTTCCGCGATGACAGTTATGCTTGTAGGTTTTGTTAACTCCGGAATAATGGATCTCGGACAGACTATCGGAGTAATCTTCGGTTCTGATATCGGTACTACACTTACGGCATGGATTCTTTCACTTTCAGGTATCGACAGTAAAGATAATGTTTTCCTCAGACTTTTGGAGCCCAAGTGCTTCTCATTGATTTTCGCTCTTATCGGTATATTGATGATAATGGCTTCAAAGAAGCAGAAGAAGAAGGAAATCGGTACAATGCTTCTTGGTTTTGCAATCCTGATGCAGGGTATGACCATGATGTCAGGTTCCATGGCTCCTCTTCGTGAGATGGACAGCTTCACAAGAATTCTTACAGCATTCAATAATCCTATGCTCGGTGTTCTTGCAGGAACAATCGTAACAGGTGTTATTCAGAGTTCTGCCGCATCTATCGGTATCTTACAGAGTATCTCCCTTACAGGTAAGCTTACCTGGGGTATGGCTATTCCGATTATAATGGGTGCCAACATCGGTACCTGTATGACAGCAATTCTCTCATCTATCGGCGTAAGCAAGGATGCCAAGAGAGTTACTGTTATCCACGTAGCAATCAAGGTTATAGGTACAATCCTCTGGCTCATTATCTTCTATAGTGTAGTTGCTGTTGTTAACTTCAGCTTCATGGATAAGCAGATTGGTGTTGTAGGAATCGCTGTATTCCACTCTATCTTCAATATTGTTAATACAATCCTTCTTTTCCCGTTCAGCAAGCAGCTTGAGAAGCTCGCCAAATTTATCGTTAAGGAGAGCGACGAGGAGAAGGAGATGATTCTCGATGAAAGACTCATGCTCACTCCTACAATCGCTGTAGGTGAGTCAGCTAACTTCGTTACCAAGATGTTTACCAAGGTTAGCAACGGACTCGACAAAGCTACAGATATGCTTATGAACGGTTTTAATTCTGAAGACTATGAAGCAATCATGGAGAATGAGGAGAAGATTGACAGCTACGAGGACCATATCGGTTCTTACCTCATGAAGCTTACAACTAATCATCACCTCAATGAGATTGACAAGATGAGTTCTTCAAAGATGCTTCAGGTAATAGGTGAGTTCGAGCGTCTCGGTGACCACGCTTCTTATATGGCTAAGTCCGCAGAAGAGCTTAAGAGCAAGAATATCAGTTTCTCGGATTCAGCTAAGGAAGAACTTAGCAGAATCCTTCCTGCTGTTCGTGAAGTATATACTATGGCCATCAAGTGTTATGAGACAGGTAAGGCTGATACGGCAATGGATATCGGACCTCTTCGTATAGTTATTTCCGAGATGTGTGAGGCATTCAAGGCTTCTCATGTTGAAAGACTTGCAGAGGGTGTATGTACCGTTGAGCAGGGATTTGTATTTAACGATATTCTCTATAGCTGCGGACGTATTGCAGATCACAGCATGAACATCGCTGCCGTAGTATACAGATTCAATACTGCTGATACCAGTAACTACGCTTATATGCACGACTTCAAGCAGAGAACAGGTTCTTCTTCAGAAGATTCATATAAGAAGTACTTTGATAAATATATGACCAAAACCGCAGATGCGGCAAAGTGATAAATATTTACATTTGATATAGCTTTTACAGTAGCCGCGATTACCGCGGCTATTGTTATTATTAGTGCTTCTATTCGTGTCGATTTTTATTGTAAGAATGATCAAAATTTGCTATCATTTTTAAGGAAGGTTTGTAACTTTCAGAATTTCTATGGAGGAATTGTACAAATGGGATTGATTAGTATGATTAAGGGCGCTGTCGGCGGCGTTGCAGGTCTTGCAGGAACAACTATTGATTCTGCTCTCAGAGATCAGTTTAGAGAAGTATTTACCTGTGATTCGCTCGGACAGAATGTTCTTGTTAGAAAGGGTGCCGTAAGAAGAACAGCTGACGGTAAGAACAAGGGAAATGAAGATGTTATTTCTTCCGGTTCTATCATCATGGTTCCTGAGAGCACTGCTCTTATTCTTGTTGATGGCGGTCAGATCGTTGATTTCACAACTGAGGCCGGTTACTACAGATGGGATTCTTCAACTTCTCCCTCAATGATTACTTCCGGCTCCTGGGCTGAGTTTAAGGAGAGAGTTGGTAAGACTATTTCCGATACATGGGAGCGTATGACAGCAGGCGGCACACTTACAAAGCAGCAGAGAGTTTACTTTGTAAATATGCTTCCTATAAGAGATAACAAGTTCGGTTCTGCTTCACCTATTCCTTATGCAGATCCCGAGTACAGACAGATTTATATCCGTTTGAACGGTGTATTCTCTTACCAGATCGTAGACCCCGTAACATTCTTCAGAAGTGTTACAAGTAATATCACAGGTGACTATCTTGCATCTCAGTTCATGGGTACAGTAGCTGATCCTCAGCAGCCCAGACTTGAGTTCACAGATCACATCACTGAGGTTCTTAACAGACTCGGCGGACAGGATAAGGTAATGTTCGCTAATCTTCCTCAGAAGCAGACACAGCTTCGTACATACATGCAGGAATGCCTTGACGAAGACTGGCTCAAGCTTAGAGGTGTTGTAGTTGAGACAGTTGCTATCGGTGGTATCACACCTGATGAGAAGTCTCGTGCAAGAATCGAAGAAGTTGATAACGCTAAGCTTTACGGATCTGATCCTAACGCTCTTGCTGCTCAGGTAGCTCTCGGCCAGACAGAGGCTATGAAGGCTGCAGGTGCAAACTCAGCAGGCGCAGCTACAGGTCTTATGGGTCTTGGCATGATGGGTGGTATGTCCGGTGCACAGGGTGGTACAGCAGCAGCATTTAACTTCCTTGGTCAGCAGCAGCAGGCACAGCAGGCTCAGCAGGCAGCTGCAGCCGCAGCTCCTTCAGCTGATTCATGGACATGCTCATGCGGTGCTGTTAATACAGGTAAGTTCTGTGCACAGTGCGGAACAGCTAAGCCCGCTCCCGCAGGTTCATGGACATGTGAGTGTGGTGCAGTAAATACCGGTAAGTTCTGTCCTCAGTGCGGTAAGCCCGCTCCCGCAGCAGGCCCTGCAAAGTGCCCTAAGTGCGGATACACACCTGCAGACGGCGTACTTCCTAAGTTCTGCCCTGAGTGTGGTAACAAGAACGAGTGATAGTCTTCTGACTTCATTTCAAAGATTATTAAGAGGTGTTTCGCAAGAAGCACCTCTTTTTATATGCAATATTTCACAAAAATGCTTTCACAAGGCAAAAAGCAATAAGAAAATGAATCTTTTTTGTTTGCAGGCAGTTGGGAATTAAGCTACAATACAAAGGTTATTAAAATGAAGGGGAAATGTATATGGCAAAAGTAACGTTTAGAGACGATCTTTGCAAAGGCTGCGGTCTTTGTGTCTATGCTTGCCCCAAGAAGATCCTTGAACTCGATAAGAGCAGACTTAATGATAAGGGTTATCATCCTGCTGTCTGCACGAATCCCGATTCCTGCATCGGTTGTACATTCTGCGCCGTTCAGTGTCCTGATTCCGTAATCACTGTTGAAAGGTAAGGTCTTGGAACTATGGCAAACAAAAAGGTTTTGATGAAAGGAAACGAAGTAATCGCAGAAGCTGCTCTTCGCGCTGGCTGCCGTAATTATTTCGGTTATCCTATTACTCCTCAGACTGAGGTTATGCATTATATGGCTAAGAAGATGGTTCAGATCGGCGGTAACTTCGTACAGGCCGAGAGTGAAGTATCAGCCATCAATATGGTTTATGGCGCTGCTGCTGCAGGTGCCAGAGTTATGACATCTTCATCCTCTCCGGGAATTTCCCTGAAGCAGGAAGGTATCTCTTATATAGCAGGTGCGGAGCTTCCCGCAGTTGCAGTTAATATCGTTAGAGCAGGCCCGGGTCTTGGAGGAATTCTTCCTTCACAGGGTGACTACTGGCAGGCTACAAAGGGTGGCGGACACGGTGACTACAGAAATCTCGTTATCGCTCCCGCATCTGTTCAGGAGCTCTATGAACTTACAGTAGAAGCATTTAATCTTGCTGATAAGTACAGAATGCTCGTTATGATCCTTGGTGACGGTACTTTGGGTCAGATGATGGAGCCTGTATTGTTCCGTGACGAAGAGCCTATCGCTAACATTGAGAAGCCCTGGGCTGCTGTAGGTAGAGGCGGAAGAGAGAAGCACAATACTGTTACTTCAATTTATATCGATCCCGATGATCTCGAGAGAAAGAATCACGAGCTTCAGGATAAGTATAAGTATATTGAAGAGAACGAAGTAAGATATGAGGCTTACGGTATTGAAGATGCTGAGATTGTTATTACTGCTTTCTCTACATGTTCAAGAATCTGTAAGAACGTTATCAGACAGGCTGCAGAGCAGGGTATCAAGGTTGGTATGATCAGACCTATCACACTTTGGCCTTTCCCTACGGATATCATCAGAGAGACATCCAAGCTTGATAACGTTAAGGCTTTCCTTGATGTTGAGCTTTCCGCAGGTCAGATGATTGAAGACGTTGAGCTTGCCGTATCCGGCAGAAAGCCCGTTCACTTCTACGGAAGAATGGGTGGTAACCTTCCTACACAGAAGGAGATCCTCGACAAGATCATCGCTATCCACAATAATCCCAACGAAGGAGGTAGATTCTGATGGCTGTAGTTTTTGAGCCCACAAAGGGTCTTACAGATAAGCCGTTTCATTACTGCCCCGGTTGTAATCACGGCATAATCCACAGAATAATCGCTGAGTCCATGGTAGAGCTGGGTATTCTCGAGGACACAGTTTCTGTAGCATCCGTAGGATGTACTTATAACAGCTATGACTATTTTGCATGTGATGCAGTTCAGGCTGCTCACGGTCGTGCTCCCGCTGTTGCAACAGGTATCAAGAGATCATTGAAGGACAAGATCGTCTTCACATATCAGGGTGACGGTGACCTTGCTTCTATCGGTACTGCTGAGATTATCCACGCTGCTGCAAGAGGAGAGAAGATTACTACTTTCTTCGTAAATAACGCAGTTTACGGTATGACAAGCGGCCAGATGGCACCTACAACTCTTCTTGGTCAGGTAACAACAACATCTCCTTTTGGTAGAGATGCTTCCTTGCAGGGTTACCCCATCAACGTAGCTGAGCTTATTTCTCAGCTTACAGGTGCTGTTTATGTAGAGCGTGTATGCCTTACAGACTTCAAGAATATTCAGAATGCCAAGAAGGCTATTCAGAAGGCTTTCAAAGTTCAGCAGGCAGGACTTGGATTCTCTATGGTAGAGTTCCTCTCCACATGTCCCACTAACTGGGGTAAGGAGCCTGTTGAGTCTCTTGACTGGCTTAAGGAAAAGATGATCCCTCAGTATCCTTTGGGATGCTTCAAGGGCGCTGACATCGACTTCTCAAAGAAGGAGGATGCACAGTAATGACAGATTTTTCTATTATCCTTGCAGGTTTTGGTGGCCAGGGTATTCTTTCTGCAGGTAAGATGGCTGCAGAGGCAGCTCTTTACGAAGGTAAGGAAGTATCTTGGTTCCCTTCATACGGACCTGAGATGCGTGGTGGTACAGCTAACTGCTCCGTAGTTATCTCCGACGAGCCTATCGGTTCTCCCGTTGTTAACGATGCTGACGTAGTTGTATGCCTTAACCAGCCTTCCATGGAGAAGTTTGAGTCTTGCATCAAGCCCGGCGGAATCCTTATTATCGACTCTTCGCTTATTCATATTAAGCCTACAAGAGACGATATCAGATTCATCCCCATGAACGCTTCTGCTATTGCATCTGAACTCGGCAACATGGCTTTTGCTACTATCTCAATGCTCGGCTGCCTTGCTACAGCTACAGGATGCTTCAAGAGAGAGTCCTTTGAGTCTGCTCTTTACGAAGTACTTCCCGAGAGAAGACATAAGCTTATTCCCGGTAACGTAGAAGCTTTCGACAGAGGAGCTAAGTTCGCAGAGCAGTAATAAAGACTGATTTATTTGTAACGCGATATAAGCCCGCCTCAAACTAATCTATTGAGGCGGGTTTTAATAATAAGGAGATTAATATGAGTAATACTGTTTATACAAAGAATGCACCTGAAGCAATCGGACCATATTCTCAGGCTAAGATTGTAGGCGGTCTTGTATTCACATCAGGTCAGATCCCGATAAACCCTGCTACAGGTAATATCGAAGCTACAGATATCAAGGCGCAGGCAGATCAGTCCTGCAAGAACATTAAGGCTATCCTTGAAGAAGCAGGTTCATCACTTGATAAGGTTGTAAAGACAACATGTTTCCTTGCTGATATGGCTGACTTTGCTGCATTTAACGAAGTATATGCACAGTACTTTACAAGTAAGCCCGCCAGATCCTGCGTAGCAGTTAAGACACTTCCCAAGAATGTACTCGTTGAAGTCGAGGCCATCGCTGAAGTATAATCCTAGACGTTATGCCTATTTTAAGTGTTGACAATATTAGCTTGCACTTTGGAGAGCGCCGCCTTCTTGACGGAGTCTCCTTTATGGTGAACGAAGGTGACAAAATCGCGTTCATCGGTAATAACGGTGCCGGCAAATCGACCCTATTTAAGATAATTAAGGGGACTATGTCTCCTGACGACGGTAAGATCATAAGACACGGCAATACCATTGTCGGCTTCCTGTCTCAGAATATGGATGAACAGGATCTCTCAGGTTCCACATTAAAACCTCAGAAGCTTATTGATGTAGAAGAGAGAAAGACTGTTCTTGAGTATGAGATAGCTGCAGCCGGAGAAGATGAAGCCAGACTTAAGTCACTGATGGATGAATATTCAAAGGTGACTGCCGAATACGAAGCCATGGGCGGATACGACTACGATCACCGTATGGCTGATGCTTTGGCAGGATTAGGACTTACCGGTCTTGAAGACAGAACGGATCTTACTACACTTTCCGGAGGAGAGAAGATGAGAGTCTGCCTTGCGCAGCTTATTGTTGCTCATCCGGATATTCTGATGCTCGACGAGCCTACCAACCATCTCGACATCGAGGCCATTGAGTGGCTTGAGGATTTCCTCTCATCTTATGGCGGAGCAGTGTTCGTTATATCTCACGACAGACACTTTATTGACAAGGTCGCCAACAGAGTAATTGAACTTCAGGACGGTGGCATTAGCTGCTATAAGGGTAATTACGACGACTATAAGATTCAGAAGGAAGAATTCCTGAAGACACAGGAAGCGTATATCTCCAATCTTCAGACTGAGCTTGAACATCAGCTGGATGTTAAGCAGACGATGCTCTCTCATAGAAATATCTCGGGTTATCACCAGCGAGAGAAGATGGTAGATAAGTTAGAGGAAATACTTGCCCGTGAGAAGGCAAAGCTTCCGTCAGGAGCTATGTCCATGAGCTTTAATGTAGTTCCTGAGGAGAGAAGCGGAGCTGAAGACAAGATTCTTCTTCAGGTGAAGGACGTCTCCAAGAAGTTCGATGACGAGCCCTGTATATTCGAGCACATCACTTTCGAGCTTAAGGCAAATCAGAAGATATTCCTTGCAGGTCCTAACGGCTGCGGTAAGTCTACTCTTCTTACTATGCTTATGGGACGTCAGGGTGGCTTCGACGGTACTGTGTTTATCGCTTCTTCTGCGAGTGTCGGTTATATGGAGCAGTTTGTGCCTTTCGAAGATGAGTCCATATCCTGCTTCGACGAACTTATTGCAAGGTCTGACCTTAGTAATACGGAAGCAAGAAGCATGCTTGCAAGATTCGGTTTCAGAGGCGAAGATGCGTTTAAGACGATAAACGTTTTGTCGGGAGGAGAGAGGTCTAGACTTTACCTTTGTTGTCTCCTGCAGGAGAAGCCTGACATCTTATTCTTAGATGAGCCTACGAACCACCTTGATATCGACAGCCGCGAAGTGCTTGAGGATGCTCTTACTGCTTATAACGGAGCAATAATTTGTGTCAGCCATGACCGTTTCTTTATAGATAAATGCGCAGATCAGATTCTGGGCTTTAATAACAGAACGGCCAAGCTTTACGATAAGTATGCTTATTATCGAAAGGATGCGGCTAATAATGTAGCGGCTGCTCCGGTAAAGGAAGAGAAGCCTGAAGCGGAGAAGACTTCAAGAGAGACTGAAGCCAAGAAGGAATCCCGCAGTAAGGCTGCAGACCGTAAGGAAGCGGCAAAAAGGCGAGAGAGAATAAGGCAGATTGAGAAGGAAATCGAAGTCTTGGAGAACGAGCAGAAGGAACTTGAAGCTTCGTTTACATCAGGCGCCGGCGCAGAAGAATACAATAAGTACGCGGCCAACGCAGAGAAAATCGAAAGCCTTTATACAGAATACATGCTCTTAAGCGAAGAAGAGTAAGTTATAACAAAAAGCAAAGTGAAGCACATCGGGAGTGATTCCGGTGTGCTTTTTACTACTAAGCATTAAAACGATAATAAACACATCGCTCTTTGTGATTGTTTTTGCTTATGTCCCTTTGTATTCTATAGTTATCATATATTAAGGAGGAATCGCCCAATGGGAATGACGATGACTCAGAAGATTCTCGCTGCACATGCGGGTCTCGATGAAGTTAGAAGTGCTGATCTGATTGAAGCTAAGCTTGATCTGGTTCTTGGAAACGATGTAACTACTCCGCCGGCTATCAAAGTATTTAAGGATATGGGTGCGACGGAAGTTTTTGATAAGGATAAAGTATGCATGGTCCCTGACCACTTTACTCCTAATAAGGATATTAAGTCTGCAGAGCTTGCAAAGTGCATGAGATGTTTTGCAAGAGAGCAGAATATCACTAACTATTTTGAACTCGGCAATAAGAAGATGGGTATCGAGCATGTTGTTCTTCCTGAGAACGGTCTCGTATTCCCGGGAGATCTTATTATCGGTGCAGATTCCCATACATGTACTTACGGTGCTTTGGGCGCATTCTCCACAGGTGTAGGTTCTACTGATCTTGCTTGTGCAATGGTAAGCGGCAGCACCTGGTTCAAGGTTCCTGAAGCAATCAAGGTTGTTCTTAAGGGTAAGCCTTCCAAGTATGTAACAGGTAAGGATACTATCCTGCATCTTATAGGTCAGATTGGTGTTGACGGAGCTTTGTATAAGTCTTTGGAGTTTACCGGAGACGGAGTACACGAACTGTCTATGGACCAGAGACTCACTATATGTAATATGGCTATCGAATGTGGTGCCAAGAACGGCATTTTCCCTATAGATGAGATTACTCTTGAATTTATGGAGAGAGTTAATCCCGGCAGACTTACGAGCGGTAACTATACTGCTTTCGTTCCCGATGAGGATGCTGTTTATTCTGAAGTTATCGAGATTGATCTTGGGTCAGTTCCTCTTACGGTAGCTCTTCCTCATTTGCCTTCTAATACTTCCGCTGCATCTGATGTTAATCTTCCCATAGATCAGGTAGTAATCGGTTCCTGCACAAACGGAAGATATGAAGATATAAAGACGGCTGCTGAGATTTTCAAGGGAAGAAAGGTTAAGGAAGGAATCAGATGTATCGTGATTCCGGGTTCTCAGAAAGTCTACAGACAGGCTTTGGATGAAGGACTCCTCGCGATTTTTGACGATGCCGGATGCGTAATATCTACACCTACTTGCGGTCCCTGCCTCGGAGGCCATATGGGAATTCTTGCTGAAGGCGAGAGATGCGTTTCTACTACAAACAGAAACTTTGTCGGCAGAATGGGACATGTTAAGTCTGAAGTAATACTTGCAGGTGTACCCGTAGCGGTTGCTTCAGCAATTATGGGAAAGGTGGCAACACCTTTTGACCTCGAAGGAGGTAACTGATAATGAAGGTTCAAGGAAAAATCTTTAAGTACAATGACAATGTTGATACGGATGTAATTATCCCTGCACGTCATTTGACAAGCGCAGATCCTGAAGTACTGAAGCTTCACTGCATGGAAGACATTGACCCTGACTTTGTAAATCAGGTTAAGGCAGGAGATATTATGGTCGCAGGCAAGAACTTCGGCTGCGGCTCTTCAAGAGAGCATGCTCCGATAGCAATTAAGGCAAGCGGCATCTCACTTGTTATTGCTTCCGACTTCGCAAGAATCTTCTACAGAAATGCAATCAATGTCGGTCTTCCTATCATGGAGTGCCCCGAAGCTTACGAAGGCATTATGCCCGGTGATGAAGTAGAGGCAGACTTTGATACAGGAACGATAACAGATAAGACTACAGGTAAGGTTTATAAGGCTACTCCTTTCCCTGAGTTTATCAAGAAGATTATCGACGCAGGCGGACTCGTAACTTATACACAGCAAAAGACGGGAGATAATTAATATGAATACATACAAGATAGCAGTTGTCCCCGGAGACGGGATCGGACCTGAGGTTACTTCTTCTGCAATTGAAGTTTTAAAGGCAGTTGCAGCTAAGTGCGGGTTCGAGATGACTTTCGAAGAATACAAGGTAGGAGGCAGTGCCATAGATGAGTACGGTCATCCTCTTCCTGAGGCTGCTTTGGAAGGATGTCGTGCATCTGACGCTGTCCTTTTGGGTGCTGTCGGCGGTCCTAAGTGGGATAGTGTTGAGCCTGCTTTAAGACCTGAGAGGGCTCTTCTCGGACTTCGTGCCGGTCTTGGTCTTTATTCCAATTTAAGACCTGCTCTTTTATTCGAGGAATTAGCTTCAGCTTCTCCTCTTAAGAATGTATCCGCAATTGACTTGCTTATTGTAAGAGAGCTTACCGGCGGTATTTACTTCGGCGAGCACGGCAGATACGACTCTGATGATGTTCTCTCGGACGGCTCCGTAAAGGGAAAAGTAGCTTACGATACAGAGAGCTATTCTGAAGGAGAGATCGAAAGGATAGTAAGAGAAGGCTTCAGATTTGCCATGGGCAGAGGAAAGAAGCTTACTGTAGTAGATAAGGCAAACGTATTGGAGTCAAGCAGACTCTGGAGAGAAATCGCGGAGAAGATTGCTCCCGAGTATCCGGAAGTAGCTCTTGATTATCTTTATGTAGATAACTGCTCCATGCAGCTTATCAACCGTCCCTCAGACTTCGACGTTATCGTTACATCGAATATGTTTGGAGATATCCTCTCCGATGAGGCAGGTATGATCACAGGTTCTATCGGAATGCTTCCCTCAGCTTCACTTGGAGCTCCCGGAACACCCGGTATGTACGAACCTGTTCACGGTTCTGCTCCTGACATCGCGGGCACAGGTAAGGCTAACCCTCTTGCAACAATCCTTTCCGCAGCAATGCTATTAAGATGGTCTCTTAATGAGACTGAAGCTTCGGACCTTATCGAAGCAGCGGTGAAGAAGACACTTGCAGACGGCTTCAGAACTCCCGACATCTACTCAGGAGTTGGGGATATACCCGTAAACACCAGTGAGATGACACAGAAAGTCCTCGAAAGGCTTTAAGATTCAGACAAAACTAAGAGCTCCGCTGACAAGCGGAGCTCTATTAATGTGAAATGCTTTTTACTAATCAGAGTTCTGCTCTGTGCTTGATATTAAGATCGTCTGCAATCTTGAAGAAGGCTTCTCTTGAACCTCTGATTGTCTTCTCGGAAACGCAGAAAGCAAGTCTGCAGTAACCTTCACCGGAGAAGCTCTTACCGGGAACAAGAAGAAGATTGTACTTGGCACAAGCTGCAGCAAAGTCGCTGTCGGACATATCCTTAGGAGTGTTCATGAAGATATATAAAGCTCCGCCGGGCTTAACTGCATCGAAGCCTGCGTCAGTAATGTTGGAATAAAGAAGATTTCTTCTGTACTCGTAGTTGGCAACATCTACCTTGGCATATAAAGACTTCTCGATGACCTTCTGCCAGATGGCAGGAGCATTAACGCTTCCGAGTGTTCTGTTGGAGAGAACTATTGCAGCAGTTAAGTCAGCATAGTCTTCGTTTCTGGGGGATACGAGAGTATATCCGATTCTCTCACCGGGGAGTGACAAAGACTTACTCCATGAGAAGCAGATAATAAGATTGTCGATATACTTAAGAGCTGCAGGTACAGTCTGTCCGTCGTAAACGAGGTCGATATAAGGTTCGTCTGAGATAACATGGATAACGTGATCCTTTGCCTTAAGAAGATCATTAAGTGCAATCAATGTCTCTGCAGGATAGATGGCACCTGAAGGATTGTTGGGAGAATTGATGATGATTGCTTTTGTCTTTGCTGTAATTGCTTCATCGATTTTCTTTAAGTCAGGCATGAAGTTCTCTTCAGTTGCAACCTTTACGATCTTACCGCCGTGGTTCTCAACATAGTTGTTATATTCCATAAAGTAAGGAGCAATAACGATAACTTCATCTTCGGGATCTAAGAGAGAATGAAGAACATCGTTCATGGCTGCAGCAGCTCCGACAGTCATGCAGACAGCATCAGCAGTAACTTCAACGCCGGACTCTTCGCTTCTTTTCTTTGCGATAATAGCTCTTGTTGATTCATATCCGCTGTTGCTCATGTAGCCGTGCATACCGGGAACAGGGTTGGAAGCCAGTTCTACGAGAGCATCCGCAACTTCATGAGGAGGTTCAAGGTCGGGATTACCGATAGAAAAGTCAAATACATTGTCTTCACCGTAGATGGCCTTAAGGCGGTTGCCTTCCTCGAACATCTTTCTGATTGCAGATCCGCCTGCGAGTTTTGCTTTTATGTTATTAGAAATCATATTATGTTTCTCCTTATTTATATTACCTTGGTTATTATACAACCTTATTTGAATGCTACAAAACTATATGTATAATGGAGTGAAATGAAGTTACGTAAGCAAGGGAAAAGAATAATATTCTTAAGTGTTGACAAATCTTTGCGTTACGTATATCATAACGAAGTCAATTAAAGAAGAAATCTGTTTCTCACCTTAAGCTTTGGCGAAGAGGTTCATAACTTTGATACAGGCCCCGAGCTTGTGGTTGTGTTTGAGAACGGATTTCACCGTTCTTTTTTTATGGTCAGGAGGTGTTAAATATCGCAAAGCCAAACGGTAATCAGATGATCAATGACGATATCAAGTTTGATAAGGTCAGATTGATCGACGCAGATGGACAGATGGTTGGAGTTGTCGACCTTGCTGTAGCAAAGAAGGCAGCTGAAGATGCGGATCTGGATCTTGTTTGTATTTCTCCTAATCCCGAGAATCCTGTTTGTAAGGTAATGGACTACGGTAAGTTCCTTTTTGAGCAGGGCAAGAGAGAGAAGGAAGCAAGGAAGAAGCAGAAAGAGACTGAGACCAAAGAGATCGGTATTAAGCTTACTACTGATGTTCACGACATCGAAGTTAAGCAGAAGGCCGTAATCAAGTTCCTTAAGAACGGCGATCGCGTGAAGATTAACATCAGATTCCGTGGCCGTGAGATGGCATATCAGCAGCAGGGCTTCGCTGTTATGGAGAAGTTCGCTGAAGGTATCGAAGAGTACGGACAGGTTGACAAGCAGCCGAAGATCGAGGGTAGAAACATGGTAATGTACCTCGTTCCGAAGAAGGTAAAGTAATTAATTCAAGGAGGACATAATAATGCCTAAGCAGAAGACACACAGCTCATCAAAGAAGAGATTCAAAGTTACAGGTACCGGTAAGGTTTTGTATGCACAGGCTTTCCGCCGTCATATTCTCTCTAAGAGACCTACTAAGAGAATGAGACATCTTCGTCACAGTGCAGTTGCATCCGAGGCTAACGCTAAGGTTATCAGAAAGATGATCCCTTACGCATAATTCGCGTATATCACTTTAAGTATTCACATTCTTTAGGAGGATAAATAAATGTCTAGAGTTAAGAGAGGTATTCGTACCAAAGCACGTCATCATAAGATCATTAAGCAGGCTAAGGGTTACTTCGGTAAGAAGAGCAAGCTCTTCAAGGTAGCTAATCAGGCTGTTCTTAAGTCCGGTAACTACGCTTATCGTGACAGAAGACAGAAGAAGAGAGATTTCAGAAAGCTCTGGATCGCTCGTATCAACGCAGCTGCTCGTCAGAATGGACTTTCTTACAGCAAGTTCATGAACGGCCTTAAGGTTGCAGGTGTTGATCTTGACCGTAAGGTTCTTTCCGATATCGCTATCACAGATCCTAAGGCTTTCGCAGCTCTTGTTGAGCAGGCTAAGGCAGCTCTCTGATATTAATCGGATAACAAAGCTTATAATAGGGTGCTTCGTGTTGAAGCACCCTTTTTATTTGTCTCGTTGACCTTAGAGCAAGTGTTATTGTATTCTTGTTGTTATGGAAATCATAAGAAGCAAAGATAATCCCAAAGTAAAAAGGTTTGCCCTTCTTCACGACAGGAAGAAGGCTTCCAAGGAAGGTCTCGTATTCATCGAAGGAACGAGGCTTTGTGAGGACGCGCTTATATCAGGTGTAAAGCCTGTATCTGTTGCCTGTACGGAAGAAAGATTCGATCTTGTATCATCCTGGCAGTCTGACTACGAGATATCCTGCGAAGTCGTTGTTATGACTTCGGAATGCTTCGCTAAAATCGCTTCAACGGTTAATCCTCAGGGTGTTGCCATGATTGTCAGTATGCCTGAGGCTGTATCTGAATTACCCTTAAGAGACGATGGTAAGGATATCTTTGTCGTACTTGAGAACCTTCAGGATCCGGGCAATCTGGGCACGATTATAAGGCTTGCTGACGCGTTTGACTTCAATGGTGTCATTATGACCAGAGATTGTGTCGATCCTTATAACGAGAAGGTTTTAAGGTCGTCTATGGGCTCTGTATGGCACATCCCGCTTATTACGCTCGGTTCTTCAGATGAGATTCTTGAGCTTCTTCACAGCAAGGGCATAGATACTTTGGCCTGTGAGCTTCACGGAGATGATCTTAAGTCAGCTTCATTAAAGCTTCCCGCTGCATACTTTATCGGCAACGAAGGGAAGGGGCTGAAGGCATCCACAATCTCAGGCTGCAAATCAAAAATCAAGATTCCTATGCCGGGTAAGGCCGAGTCTTTGAATGCTTCTTCTGCCGCATCCGTTATCGGATATGTTCTTGCAAGTTTAAAATAATCCTCCGTCATTTTTACTGAATATTTTTGCGTATAGTTCTGTTAATTCGCTTTACTATTGAATTTTTGTGAGCTCTGTTATTCAAAAATTGACAAAAGCCCTCCTCCTATTTATTATTTTTTAAGATTATGTTATTTGGAGGTTTGCATTATGGGCTTAACTATTTCGCAGAAGATCATTAAAGATCATTTGCTTTCAGGTGAGATGAAGGCAGGAGAAGAGGTTTCAATCAGAATTGACCAGACTCTCACTCAGGATTCTACGGGTACAATGGCATACCTCCAGTTCGAGGCTATCGGAGTTCCTCAGGTTAAGACTAAGCTTTCTGTTGCTTACATCGACCACAACACACTTCAGACAGGTTTTGAGAATGCCGATGACCACAAGTATATTCAGACAGTAACAAGCAAGCACGGTATCAGATTCAGCCGTCCCGGTAACGGTGTATGTCACCAGGTTCATATCGAGAGATTCGGTGTTCCCGGACAGACACTCCTCGGATCTGATTCACATACTCCCACATGCGGTGGTATCGGTATGCTTGCCATTGGTGCCGGCGGACTTGACGTAGCAGTTGCTATGGGCGGCGGTCCTTACTACATCACAATGCCCAAGATGGTAAGAGTAACACTTAAGAATAAGCTTGCTCCCTGGACATCAGCTAAGGATATCATCCTCGAAGTCCTTCGTATCATGACTGTTAAGGGCGGCGTTGGTAAGATTGTTGAGTATGCAGGTGACGGACTTGCATCTCTTACAGTTCCTGAGAGAGCTACAATCACAAATATGGGTGCAGAGCTTGGTGCTACAACATCTATTTTCCCTTCTGATGAAGTTACTAAGGCTTTCCTTAAGGCTCAGGGAAGAGAAGAGTCCTGGACAGAGATTAAGGCTGATGCTGATGCTCAGTACGATGAGGAGATTGAGATTGACCTTGCTACATTGAAGCCCCTTATCGCTAAGCCTCACATGCCTGACCAGGTTGTTACAGTTAAGGAGATTGAGGGTATCAAGGTTGATCAGGTATGTATCGGTTCCTGCACAAACTCATCCCTCTTCGATATGCTCAAGGTTGCTGCTATCCTTAAGGGTCACACAGTAAATCCTGATGTATCTCTTGCAATTGCTCCCGGTTCAAAGCAGGTATTCAACATGCTCGCAGAGTGCGGTGCTCTCGCTGACATGATTGCAGCTGGTGCTCGTATTCTTGAGTGCGCTTGCGGACCTTGTATCGGTATGGGTCAGTCTCCCAAGACAGATGCTGTATCACTTAGAACAAACAACAGAAATTTCTATGCTCGTTCCGGAACAGCATCCGCTTCTATCTATCTTGTAAGCCCTGAGGTTGCAGCTGTTGCAGCCATCGAAGGTGTTATCACAGATCCCGCTGACTTCGGCGAGCCCCCTGTAGTAACAATGCCTGATTCATTCAAGGTTAACGACAACATGGTAATCATGCCTTCTGCTACTCCTGACGAGGTTGAGGTTGTAAGAGGCCCTAACATTAAGCCTTTCCCTGTTAACACAGCTCTTAAGGAGAAGGTTGACGGCAAGGTATTGATTAAGCTTGAAGACAATATCACAACAGACCACATCATGCCTTCGAACAGTAAGCTTCTTCCTTTCCGTTCGAACGTACCTCATCTTGCAAACTTCTGCCTCACACCTTGTGATGAGGAGTTCCCCGCAAGAGCTAAGGAGAACAACGGCGGATTCATCGTTGGTGGTGCTAACTACGGTCAGGGATCTTCAAGAGAGCATGCTGCTCTTGCACCTTTGCAGCTTGGTATCAAGGGCGTAATCGCAGTATCCTTTGCACGTATCCACATGGCTAACCTTATCAACAACGGTATCCTTCCTCTTACATTTGCTGATGCTAAGGATTACGACAAGCTCGGAATGCTTGACGAACTTACTATCGAGAATGCAAGAGAGCAGGTAGAGGCTGCAGTAAGCGGCAAGACTGTTACAGTTAAGAACGTAACACAGGGTTACACATTTGAGACTAACCTTGCTATCTCCGATCGTCAGGCTGGAATGCTTCTCGCAGGCGGTCTTCTTAATTACACAAGGGAGCGCTCATAAGACAGCTTCCTTTTGAAAGGAGTGTCCCTAGGATGGACATCAATGAGAAGAAAGAGCTCCTGGGTAAAATTACCCAGGCTGCTTCAACAAAATCACATATCAGTTCAGAGCTCTATACAAGGTACGATGTAAAGAGAGGACTTCGTAATAACGACGGTACAGGTGTTCTTGTAGGACTTACCGAAGTCGGCGAGGTTATGAGTTACATCATCGACGATGCTGAGCGCGTTCCTGTAGAAGGTAAGCTTTTCTATCAGGGTTATGAGATATCGGATCTTGTTAAGGGATTCTACGGTAAGCGATTCGGATACGAAGAAATCGCATTCCTTCTCCTTACCGGTGAACTTCCTACTGAGGGTGAACTTAAGTCTTTCAGAGAGCTTCTCTCTGACAGACGTCCTCTCCCTGAGGGTTTCACTGAGGATATGATCCTCAAGGCTCCCAGTCCCGATGTCATGAATAAGCTTGCAAGAAGCGTACTTGCTCTGTATTCATACGACGACGATCCTGAGAACAGGGCTAAGTCCAATGTCGTAAGACAGTGTGTTGAGCTTATCGCCAGATTCCCCGTACTTATCTCATACGGTTATATGGCAAGAAGACACTATGTTGAGCATCAGAGTCTTTACATCCATGCCCCCAGGCCTGAGTACAACACAGCAGAGAATATCCTTCACCTTATCAGACCTGACGGAGAGTTTAACGAGCTTGAGGCACGTATCCTTGACCTTGCTTTGGTACTTCACGCAGAGCACGGTGGTGGTAATAACTCATCTTTTGTTACTCACGCAGTATCTTCTACAGGTTCAGATACTTACTCTGTCATTGCTGCTGCAGTAGGTTCCCTTAAGGGTCCTCAGCACGGTGGTGCAAGTAATAAGGCATATGCCATGATGCAGGACATGCGTAAGAATGTAGCTGACTGGAAAGATGAAGGACAGGTAAGAGATTACCTTGCTTCTATCCTTAAGAAGGAAGCATTCGATAAGTCCGGTCTTATCTATGGTATCGGTCACGCCGTATATACTTTGTCTGATCCCAGAACAAGACTTCTTAAGAGCTATGCCAAGGAGCTTGCAGTACAGAAGGGCAAGGAAGATGTATTCCAGCTTTATGAGGATGTCGAGAGACTTGCTCCAGAGGTATTCCACGAAGTTAAGAAGAACGACAAGATTGTTTGTGCTAATGTGGATTACTACGCAGGATTCATATACTCCATGCTTGGCATCCCGCCGGAGCTTTTTACTCCTATCTTTGCAAGTGCAAGAATAGCAGGCTGGTCCGCTCATAGAATCGAGGAGATTGTCTCCGGAGGACGTATCTTAAGACCTGCATATAAGTGCGTATGCAAGAGAAGAGAGTACACACCAATGGATATCAGGAAAGACATGCTCTGATATTTCATATATTAAATATATGTCATTTTAACTCCCGTAAATGTTTGTTTACGGGAGTTTTTGCATAAAAGTTGTATTTTCATGCGTTTTTTTTGAAATAACATGCCCAAATTCGTGTGGAAACTCTAAAAAGTCTTTGTTTTTTGATAGGTATTTGCTATAGTAGACAAAGGTATGGTTTATACCAAGAAGTATTTTTATTTTTAAGGGAGGTTGTGGAAATGCTTAAAGCAAAGCAAATCAAGAAGGCAATCGCTAGCAGTGTTGTTGCTCTCGCTATCCTTTTCACTGCAGTACCTGCTCTTAGTCAGACAGTTTATGCTGACGAGACAGATACACCTGCTGCAGAAGAGAGTGTAGAAGATGCACAGAATGCTGAAGAAGAAGGCGTAGCTGCATTAGCAGATGAGGAGTCTTCAGAGGAGTCTACTGAGTCTTCAGAGGAGTCAACAGAGGCTACTGAGGAGGCTGCTCCTGTAGTTGGTCTTCAGGATCTTAGAGATTCTGGTGTTATCGCTCAGGAAGGTCAGTCTAACTATATCTCATTCACTGCTGAAGGTAGACGTAATTTTGACGTAAGAGGTAGATTCGGTGATAGTTATATCCGTTCTACTTTCTCAAATGGTGGTTATAATACTGCTATTCAGGTTGGTGAAAACCCTATCAGATCGGTTAGATTTGATTATCTTGGACAGGTTGTTGAGATTGACGGTGTTCAGGTAAGAATCGTTTGTGGTCTCGATGCTTCCGGTAGAGCAGTTGTAATCACATATGATCTTTTTAACCTTACTGATGCTGAGCAGACAGTTAAGATTGGTTCTTATGCTGATACAATGATTGGTACTAATGACAGAGCAAGAGTTTCTTATACAAGCAATGGTATTCTCATGGAGGACAACAACGAGCGTTCTAGTACTTACGGTGCTACATTAAGACTTATGCCAGGTAATGCTGACTTTACAACACGTTGGTATGGTTATTATTATAGTGCTGGTAACAACGTATTTAATAATGTTGCAGATTCTTCTGTTGCATATAACGAGGACAGTGGTATTGCTTATTCATGGACACTTACAATTGCTCCTTCAACACAGGCTACAAGAACATCTCTTCTTGGTCTCTATGAAGAGTCTTACTCTGTAACATATGATGCTAATGGTGGCGTAGGCGAGATGACAGATATCAACTCTCCTTACGGAATTGGTCTTACAGCTACTGTAATGGACAATGGTTTCTATGCACCTGAGGGTTACGAGTTCATCGGCTGGAACACAGCTGCTGACGGATCCGGAACAACATATTATCCCGGAAACACAATCAACCTTTCTTCTAGCGTTACATTGTACGCTTCATGGGTAAGCACACGTGGAACATACGAGTACGTAGAGGGTATGAATGGTCAGTGGACACAGAACAGCACTAACGGTCTTGCTTTCCGTGCTACTCGTGTAGGTTCTGATGCTCTTACATTCTCACGTTTCCTTGGTGTACAGGTTGATGGTCAGGACATTGGTCCCGACAGATTCGATGTTGCTTCTGGTAGCGTAATTGTTACACTTAAGGCTGATTACCTTCAGGCTCTTGCTCCCGGTGAGCACACAATTACACTTACATTCACAGATGGTGATCCTATCACAACAAACTTCACAATTATTGCTGCTCCCGCTCCTACAGCAGCTCCTGCAGTTCCTGCAACTGGTGAAGCTATGAGTGTACTTCCTGTAGCTGGTGCAATTTGCATCGCTGCTGCTGGTGCAGTTGTTTTGACAAGAAAGTTCAGAAAAGAAGAAATCTGATTCTTTAATGTAAAAAGCAATTAACAGAGGTCGTCCCTAATGGGGCGACCTCTTTTTAATGCCTCAAATTATCGTAGAAGTTCATTTGAAGGAAAGCTGTAAATAGTGTAAAATAATTTTTCGTAAGTTTTGAAATAGGAGCATTTTGGCATGCGTGAAGAAGAGCTTGAATTAGCAGATCGCCTTGTAAGAATATTTGAGAATGTCCTCTTCACAGAGGAGAAGTCTATTCAGCAAGGTTATTTCTCAGATCTTTCCATTGCCGAGATGCATACACTCGATGCTATAGGCTCATACGAGGCCAGAACCATGAGTGAGACTGCTGCTGCATTAGGAATCACTACAGGTACATTAACCGTATCTATCGACAGACTTGTTAAGAAGGGTTATGTAATAAGGAATCGTGATGAGAAGGACAGAAGAGTAGTCAGAATCAGACTTACAAGAGAAGGCAAACTTGCTTCTAGAATGCACGGCAAATACCATAAGGTACTTGCAAGACATATATTGGAACCTTACACTAAGGAAGAGCAGGATCTTCTTTTGGGTATGGTCAGGGAATTAGATGTTTATCTTGAAGCGCAGGCTTCCAGATATAACGGTTCCGAATCAGTTAGAAAGACGGCCAAGGAAGTGGCTGCCAAGATTAGAAGGAGAGAAAATGACGATGGATGACAACGGCGACCCTCGAGAACGTAACTTTGACAGTGATGAGGTAATGAAGAAGAAGGATAAGATATTTGAAGATATTCTTAAACTTCTTGTAGAGGAACTTAATGTATCTCCTACGGATATTACTTCAGATCTTACTATCAAGGGAGACCTTGATTTTGATTCACTCCAACTCTACGAATTTGTAATAGATCTTGAGGAAGCATATGACATCCGACTCCCGGATGATCTTCTCGATAATGTGAGAACGATCGCGGATGTAGTCGATCTCGTATACGATATATCGATAACCCCGGAGGTTTAATCTATACTTCATGAGATACGTACTGATAGTAAGCAGCAAAGCTAATCCTAAGAGTTTGTCTCAGCTTAAAAGTGCGTTGGAATATGTTCAGAAGAATAATTCCGAGCTATATAGTAAGCTTGAGATCAGATATACCGAATATGCCGGTCACGCGTCTGATCTGGCTGTCGAATTAAGTAAGCAGTTCGGTGATACGATTACTATTGTTGCCTGCGGCGGTGATGGTACAATTCATGAAGTAGCTAACTCTCTGGCTTTCAGTAAGACTCCAATGGTATGCATGCCCTTCGGAACCGGTAATGACTATGTTAAGACTGTCATACCGGACAGTAAGAAGTGGGATATACTTCACTATCTTTGTAATCTCGATAAGGTTACAGTTAAAGCTATAGATCTTATCAAAATTGATAGTTATGATGCCTCAGGTGAACATATCAAGGAATGGTCAAGCTATATGAATAACGTGGCTTCAATCGGACTTGATACTGAGGTTCAGGCAATGGCTAAGGTCATTGTTGCCAAAAAGGACACACCTTTTAATAGAAATACCGCCTATATTCAGGCTGCCCTTAAGGCATTATTCGGCAAAAGGGGACATGACTTTAAGTTTGAACTTGAGCTTGAAGACGGTAGTAGATATGTTAGCGATAAATCCCGTTTTACACTTTTAAGCATATGTAATGCCGGTTACTACGGCGGTGGTTTCTGTCCTGCACCTCAGGCTGATATAACAGATGGTGTAGCAGATATATGTGCTATTGACGATGTAAGTTTATTAAGGGCTATAAGGCTCATTGTCCTCTACAGATTAGGTAAGCACCCGGGTAATAATGGTGTTAGTATGTTTCGTGCCAAAAGCGGCGTAATAACTGCTACAGCTTCTTCCGGACAGCTCATGGGTAATTACGATGGTGAGGATTTCTTTGGCCAGAAAGTAAGATTTGAAGTGCAGCATGAAGCACTTAATCTCGGATTTTTCCCGGACGGAGGTTGGAAAAGCTTATGAAGAAGGCAAAAAAGATTCTTAAGGCAATTGTTGCCGTCATTCTTACTTTAATTGTTCTATTCGGAATATATTTTGTTTATGTTCTAATTGCTTATCACAGACTTGAAGATAATATAGCTCTTGAGATAACCTCTACTACTGATTCTTTTGAGGAATGCAGAACAGGGGAAGAGTATACAATCGGAACTTATAACATAGGCTTTGGTGCTTATACACCTGAATACAGCTTCTTCATGAACGGAGGAAAATACTCCTGGGCTATGAGTGAAGAAGGTCTTCATGAGAATATCGACAACATTATTGGTGAAATAAGATCTTTTGAGCCTGATATAATGCTTTTGCAGGAAGTCGACTTTGGCGGAACCAGAACATATAACTACGATGAGAGAAGCAGAATAGAAGAGCTTCTTGAACCCGGCAATGTTGCTTTCGCTCAGAATTACGATTCACCTTATCTCTTCTGGCCTGTTTATCAGCCTCATGGTGCCAATAAGTCCGGTATCTTTACCTATGCGAGATTCAGAATAACATCTTCATTAAGAAGAAGTCTTCCCATATCAGAGTCTTTATCCAAACTTGTTGATCTTGATCGTTGTTACTCTATCTCTAGAATACCTGTAGAGAACGGCCGTGAGCTTGTTATTATTAATATTCATATGTCTGCATATGGAAGCAATCCTTCCGTAAGAGAAGGTCAGATAAACATGTTTACGGAAGAGATGAGAAGGGAATACGAAGCCGGCAACTATGTTATCGTTGGGGGTGACTTCAACCATAACCTGAGAGACGAGATAGACCCTGATGCTCCCGGATGGGCTCAGAGATTCCCTAGAGAAGACCTTCCGGAGGGATTCTCTCTTGCATTTGACGTATGTCAGGGAGAAACGGATATTGCACATAACACGGGAAGAGCATCAGAAGTGCCTTACGATCCCGCAACAACATATACAGTAACTCTTGACGGATTCTTCGTATCCGACAATATTACCGTAACTTCATACCATGCGGTTGATACAGGATATCTTTATTCAGATCACGATCCTGTAGTGATGCAGTTCGTATTGGAAGAATAAATAGTAGTATTTAATTATGCTTCAGGATCTAAGTGGAGACGCTCCTGCTCGTGCATCCATGCTGAGAGTGCGTCTGTCATCTTGTGAGCATCGTTATCGTAGTCTTTGCCATGTAAAGGCTCACCGACATAGATAGTAATCTTCTTTCTCTTAAGAAATCCCTTGAAGGGCTTGGGCCACTTGCTCTGTCTGGGCCATGCCTGATATGCACCTGAGATGTAGACTGGTACAAGGGGAGTATTGGACTTTATTGCAATATAGCAGGCACCGTCCTTTAACTCATTCAATTTACCGTCGGCAGTTCTGGTTCCTTCGGGGAAGACGAAGCAGATGTTTCCGTTCTCGACTTCCTTCTTAGCCTTAATAAGGCCTCTAACGGGGTTACCGTGACGCTCTACGAGAATTCCTCGTCCTACTCTTACGATAAGTCTTCCGAGTGAACCATAATCTGTAGCAAGGTCTGCACCTACAAGTGCACACATATGCTTGAAATGCCCTCTGGGCAGATATTTGCTTATAAGTACACCGTCAGCAAAACACTGATGGTTGGAAGCAACTACATACGGATTCTCCTTAGGAAAGTTCTCTCTTCCCACACAACTCATTTTTGTAAGAATATCGCAAAGCAAAAGGAAGCCGTTCTTGGCTATTACTCCCCATGCGCCTCTTCTTGTAGGGGATTCATCGAAAGGTGATTTGAACATAACTCTCTCCGTATATAGATAATAGTATTTACAAAGTTATACCAAAAAATACAATAATGCAAATTATTACGCGGTAGACATCAAAAAAACTAAATGGTAATATTCTCGATAGCGATAATAATACGGAGGAACTTCATGCGTACTGTTACCGGTACCCCTGTTTATAAGGCGGACAAGTATGAGAATTTAAGAGATCTTATCTTAACGTCATGTGATAAGCATGCCAATTTGGATGCTTTTATTTTCAGAAGAAATCCCAAGTTGTCCGAAGTACACAGGACATATTATGAGTTTGGTGAAGATATTAAGAATCTTAGTACTTATATTCTTAAGAGTAAGTACTGTTTTGATAAGCTTGCTGTAGTAGGTGAGAACAGCTATGAATGGTTAGTCAGCTATATTGCTATTTTGTCTACAGACAGTATTGCGGTTCCTCTTGATAGGATGCTTCCCGAAGATGAACTTGTAGCTCTTCTTCAAAGATCAGAGAGTAAGGTGCTTTTTTATCACCCCAAGCATCATTCAATGATGCTTTCGATTGCTTCCAGAATGAAGGAAGGATCAATTGATATAGCTCTTGAGAAATTCGTTTGTACATATCCTGAAGGTCTTTCTTCAAAGGAACCTTTCCCTGAAGATGATGATCGTTTTGAGAAGATAGGCGATCTTATCGAAGCAGGTAAGAAGATTAGAGATAAGGAAGGCGATATCTTCCTTAATACGCCTATTCATAACGATGTAGAAAGAATCATTCTCTTTACTTCAGGTACAACATCCATGAGTAAGGGTGTTCTCTTATCTCATAAGAATATCTGCAGCAACGTATATGCAATAACACAGTCATTGTATGTAGTAGCAGGAGACAGAGCTTTCTCTATTCTCCCTTTGCACCATACTTTCGAGAATACGGTAGATATGTTCATGCTTTCCGTAGGAGCTTGCCTTTGCCAGTCTGACGGACTTCGTTATATTGTTCCTAACCTGGTTGAGTGGCATCCCGAAGTGTGTATTTCGGTTCCTTTGCTTTTTGAGAATATCCATCAGAAGATAGAGAAGGGTATAGAAGAGTCAGGTAAGAAGAAGCTTATCGACTTCATGATACCTATTACAAATTTCCTTGCAAAACTCGGTCTTGATTTGAGAAGAGCTGTTTATAAGGAAGTTCTCGATAAGCTTGGCGGTGATTTGCGTCTTGTCGTTATCGGAGGCGCCGGTATCGATAAGAGATACGTTGATTCTTTCTCGAATTTTGGTATAGATTTCTTTATGGGGTACGGTCTTACAGAGACAGCTCCCGTTATCTCCGTTTGTACGACGGAATGTAATGTTCACGGAAGCGTAGGTCGTCCCATGGCAGGCATTGAAGCTGCTATCGATACAGAAGATACTTCACGTAATGCTGTAGGAGAGATTATTACCAGATCCGACTGCGTTATGCTTGGTTACTATAGAAACGAAGAAGCTACAAAGGAAGTTCTTACTCCCGACGGCTGGTTCCATACAGGTGATATGGGTTATATGGATAAGACGGGTTCTATTCATATTACAGGCCGAGTTAAGTCAATGATCGTTCTTACAAGTGGTAAGAAGGCTTTCCCCGAGGAGATTGAGTCTCTTATTACGGAAATCCCGGGTGTTTCCGAAGCATTTGTATGGGGTAACCGCAATGACCGTGAGGCAATAGATATCTGTGCAAAGCTTCTTATCGACCGTAAGGAGATAGGCAGCGTACTTGGTACTAAGGGCGTTCCTACAGACGAAGAGATTTCTTCTTATCTTAATGATGCTATGTATCAGGTTAATCATAAGATGCCTTCTTATAAGATTGTCAGAAATTTTGTTTTCTCTGAGCAGGAGATGCTCAGAACAACAACTCTTAAGATTAAGAGACCTAAGGAACAGGAAGCTGTCGAGTCGCTTCTTGCATCCGCTTCCACAAATATGAGGGAGATGAACGGAACTAACCTCGACAGACTTATGTCCTGATTATCGGACAGCAATTATACCCTTCTTGAGCTATACTTGTAATATAGCTTGGGAAGGGTATTTTTTATGATTCGAATTTGCGAAGTACATAGTCTTCATTGTCAGACCGAGAGAATTATTCGCGAATGCCTTAAGTCGAGACATGACGGGCAGCTGATATTTATTGCGCCCGAATCTTCTAAGGCATCAGTCGAGAGGATAGTTACATCCCAGGTGTCAGAAGATGAGCATTCTGCTTTATCTTCATCCGACATCAGAATTACATCATCCTGGGTAGACGGTGATGTTGTAAGTTTTATCAGGCTTGCTGTCAGGATACTTGATATATGCGGTGTGTCTGACGGCGGAAGCTCTGATAAGATTGTTCTTCGTAATGCTATATACAGAATTCTGGTATCTCACCATAACGAGTTTAAGACGTTTGGCAAATTCTTAGGTAAGTTTGAATATGTTGATGCAATAACGGATCTTTTGGGAGATTTCAGAAGATACGGAATAGGTCAGGATGGAATCAGTGCCGCTTATGAGAGTGCTTTTGATGATCCGTCTGCAAGTGTATATGCAGATAAGCTCCATGACCTTAAGCTTCTGACCATGTATATGAATGAGATTGATCTTGAGTTCAATCTTAAGCTTATGTCTGACCCCATAAGTGAGGCCAGCATGTTATTAAAGTCCCTTATTGATTCTCCTGAACTTCTCGACAGCAGAAGATACAGAAGTTTGAAGGCGCTTCTTGGAAGTACTTATGCCGTCATCGGATTCGGTAATATACGACTTCTGACTCCGCAGGAGATAAGTTTTGTTCATCTGCTGTCAGAACTTGGCTGTTGTTTTAATTTCTATCCAATAATGGCCGAAGATGACAGTTATATGGATGCTGCCATCTACAGTAATGCCGGATCTTTTGTGAGAACTCTGACAGAAGGTTGTTCCGATGTAGTTTATGAGGATTTAAGTCTTGATGATGATTCGTGTTCAGAAGTTCTTAAGAGGGCTTCTTATGACTATGCGTTAAGAGTTGACAGAGCTGAGAAAGACATAATCTCTGATTCCTGCATTACATGTTCCACACTTAAGACGTCCGATGATGTTATCGGCTATGTCTCAAATGAGATCATCAGGCTGACAAGGCGCGACGGATATCGCTATAAGGATATAAGAATTGTATGTGCCGATGATGACCTGAAGGATAATCTGCGTGGAATTATGAGTACATACGGTTTGGATACTTTTGTTGATCGTAAGATTATCATCAGTAACACTCCCGTGTTCAGATTCATAATAGCGCTTGCTGAGCTTCCTACCAGAAGATTCAGATTTGAAGATGTATTAAGTCTTTTGAGAACTGGACTGGCAGGTGTTACCAATGAAGATACAGATGTCTTCGAGAATTATTGTATTCGCTATAACATAACAGGTGAGAGACTCTTCACAAGAGAATACTTTAACAGTGAGAGCAAGTATACCGCCAAAGTATTCAGAGAGGGCAGAACTATCCCTGCAGGTGAATACCTCTGGGAGAATGTAATTGAACGTGTACTGATTCCCATAAGAGAAAGTGCGACAATTATTTATAACGAGAAGCTTCTTTCAGCCAAAGCGATGAAGCTTGCCGAATATACCAATACTTTATCTTCCAATATTAAGTTCCTAGCTAAGGAATTTACCGACCGTAAGGACAGCGAGAGAGCCTCGGCTCTTGTCAGAGGTTATTCGGAAGTAATGTCGCTTCTCGTTCAGTTCACTACCCCGATGAATGAAGTACCGATTGATCAGGAGACCTTCGTATCACTTCTCAAGATTGATATGAGGAATAAAGTTCAGGCTACTATTCCTCTTATGGTCGATTCAGTAGAGATAGTATCTCCTGAGCAGGCGTATATAACACCATGTAAAGTCATGTTCCTTATAGGAACTACAGCAGAGAACTTCCCTTATTCAAAGGTAAGTGAAGGCATAATGAATGCGAGTGAACTGATGCGTTTGTCTGCCGATTCGGGAGTAGTGCTTCCGGATAAGGTCAAGGCAAGAAATACCAGTGACCTTATTACTGCTGCATTGATGTTCTCAGCGGTAGAAGAGAAGCTTTATATAGCAAGAGATATGTCTTCAAAAGAAAGTTCTGTCTATACCCACTTTGCAAAGTATTCTTCTTCAGACAGCAAGACTACTTACAAGATGAGCAGTTATGGCAGGGAAGTAGTTAAAAGGCACGATTTCCTCAATGCGAATATTGCACGCCGCTATATGGATGAGATTATGGACGACAAGATGAGTGTCAGTGTATCTTCCATAGAGACATTCAATACCTGTCACATGAGGTATATGCTTCAGTATATTCTCGGCATCAAGCAGAGAGAAGACTCCAGAGCTGTTAAATCCAATGTGATGGGAACGATAATCCACCATATGTTTGAAGTGGCTTTGAAGGATATCGTAACGACACACGAGACACCAGCTTCTCTTGGGGAGTATGCACAGGAACTTAGGCAGGACGAAGAGATACTTCATGAAGTGGCTCAGAAGGCTTTTACGAGCTATTGTGACTCGAGCGAGAACTATTATGAGAAGACGCCACGCTTTGCCGTTAATCCCGGACGTAAGGCGATGCGACTCTTCGAATACGTTCTCCCCATAATGCTCGAGGAGGCATCTTCTTCCAATATGGTTCCGTACAAATTCGAGATGAACCTTAAGCATCTGTCCGAGCCTATAAGGATAATGACACAAAGCGGCAAGGAGATATCCTTTGTCGGTTCTATCGACAGACTGGATCTGAATCCTGATAGCGGAGAGGTCAGAGTTATTGACTACAAGACAGGAGCTAAGAAAATCGAACTTAAGAAGACTCTTGCAGGACTTCAGACACAGCTTTTTGCCTATGCAAATGCAGCTATACGTGAAGGATGCAACGTCAATGATGTCGGTTACTTCGAGATAGGAATGAAGCCTGCTACTAAGGGTGAGTTTAAGATAGAACCGCAGATGAGTTCCTTAAGTAACGAAGATTTTGAAGAAGTAAGAACTTACGTAGATATGCTCATAAGGCAGAACTGTGACGAGATTGCAGAAGGTAAAGCAGATGCCAGAGTCAATTCTCTAACGGGAAACGGCAGTGCTTCAGCTTGCAGATACTGTCCTTATTCCGGAGCCTGCGGTAATGACCCGTCTTGCCCCGAGAGATTATATAACGCCACCATAATCGGTCACGAAGACGGTTCTAAAGCAAAAACAGAAGATATTATTAACACCATGAAGGCAAGAAAGGAGAACAAGGATGAGTAGTCCGTCAGAAGAACAGGCAAGAGTCATCAGTGCTCCTATAGAGAATATTCTGGTATCGGCAGCAGCCGGTTCCGGTAAGACTACAGTGCTTGTAGGAAGAATAGTAGAGAAGATCTGCGCACATGAATTCGGAATCGAAGATATCCTTGTCGTGACCTTTACCAAGGATGCAGCTGCTCATATGAAGAAGAAGCTTGAGGATGGTATTACCGAGAGACTGTCTCAGTATAAGAAGGAGCATTCCGCGCCTAATGAGATTTCCTACCTTCAGGATCAGCTCGACAGAATCCCTTCCAGCTATATTCAGACTCTCGACAGTTTTTGTGCGAGGGTCATTAAGGAGAAGGGTTATGTAATAGCTGACAGCAAAGAATATAAGCTTCTTGACCAGGGCAATGTTGTTCTCGACCAGAATGAACTTGACATTATTCTTCTTGATGCAGCCATGGCTGCTATAGATGAATACTACGAAGATGATCTTCCTAATTCGGATTTTGAGACACTCACAAGAATGTTCGGTAACGGAAGGACAGATGATTCCCTGGCAGCATCACTTGTTGCAGTATATAAAAAGCTTAGAAGCCTTCCTGATTATCTTGAACTGTGTGATGAACTTCTTTTGCAGATGAAGGAGACTGACAGTAAGGGGATAATCAGAGCTGCAGACAGATTTACGGATGCATTTAAATATCTTTTGAGCCTTGTCGATGAAGATACCGTTACTAAGTTGAATGATCTTATTCCGGATATTGTGTTTATGTCAGATGCTAAGAAGAATGCAGATAGGCAAAATGCATTTAGAAGAATAATATCCAGCATGCGTGACTATTGCATTCGAGTGCTTGATTCTGATGATATTTTTACTGAGATGCTGAATATATCCGAATTCGAGGATTTGAAATTCGAACAGCTTCCCAAGAATGCAGATGACGAATCTACTTATCGATTCAACGAACTGTTCGGACCGCTTGCTGCCGTTGTTAAATTCTTAAAGCCAATACTGCCTAATGTAAACAGGATGCCTGCGGGATACGCTGATTCTTCGGATGTTTTCTCTCTTCCGGACTCTTATCAAAATCTTATATCCAAGTCTCCTGAGGAACTTTTACAAAAGCAGATTAGAAGAACTCAGCTTGCCGAAGTATTTGTAGACCTTATTAGGAAAACTGACGAACAGTATGCTGCGATTAAGGCTTTAGTTCATGGTACGGATTTTCCGGATCATGAACATCTTGCAAAGAAGATTCTTTGTACTGACGAAGGAAGTGAGTATTACAAGAACAGATTTGCTGAGATTTATATAGATGAGTATCAGGATAACAGTGAACTTCAGGATGCCGTTATTTCCTGCTTTGCGAATAATAACGTATTCAGAGTAGGTGATATCAAGCAGAGCATTTATAAGTTCAGATATGCGAGTCCATCGATGTTCCTCAATATGATGGAGGATTACGATTCACCTTCCGGTAACGGAACCCTCTTCAGACTTAATAATAACTACAGAAGCGACAAGAATGTTCTTAGTTTTGTTAACCATATCTTCAATCAGATTATGAGCTCTGAAGGCTCTGAGATTGAATACGACGACACTCAGGCTCTATCTTTCCCTGATGTAAAGGTTGGTACCAGCGCAGATAATGATATCCTTCCCAGAGTGGCTGTAGTACGCCATGACAAGGAAGTGAACAGTATCTCCGCGATTCTTTCCGGTGTAGCTAATGAAGTAGCTCGCTATGTGAAGGAAGGCGTGCAATATAAAGATATCTGTATTCTTACCCAGAAGAGAAAGACAGCTTCTGCAATATCAGCATATCTTAACGAATGCGGCTTTGCGTCAAGATATGCTGATGAGATAAATGTCTTCGATGACAGGGATATTCACGGCATATGTAATATCATTATCGCAGCAGGTAACGAGCTTAGAGATGAATACATTCTCGGTATTTTATTGTCCGGTTACAGAATATCCAACTTTACATTGGAAGAGATAGCTGCCATCCATCTTTTTGCCAAGAAGAAGTACCTTAAAGATGAGAATCTCATGGTGAAGGTGAGAGTCTATGCACAGGATGGTTCAGGTTCGGCAGATCCTGACCTTCAGCAGAGATTATTAAACTTTGTTAACTGGTTTGACAGCTTAAGGAATGACCTACTTATTACCGATATCGGTGAATTTATAGACCGTGTATACAGGGATACGGGTATAGTCACTTCTGCATCCTGTGCGGAGAAGATGTCCAGATTCAAAAGCTGGCTTTGTTCTAACTTCATGCGTTATGGAAGTGATATATCTGCCATTGCCTCCAGAATCGAAGTTATGAAGCTTAAGCTTGGTAATAAGACGGTAGTCAGAAGCGAAGATAACGAAGAGGATAAGATCAGCTGTAAGACTTATCACGGCAGTAAAGGATTGGAATATCCTTGCGTAATAGTAACTGAGCTGTTTAAGAGGTCTCAGAACGACGAATCGGGCCCTGTTAAGTTCGATCCTAAGGGCGGTCTAGTCTTAAATGACTTCTCTCCTGAAGAGATTAAGATAGACAAATCCACAGAGAGAATATTCTTTGATGACGATGAGAATCTTGCGAATAATGCAGAGCAGATAAGACTTCTGTATGTTGCTCTTACCAGAGCAGAGAAGTATCTGTCCGTAGTTCTTCCTCTGCAGACTGATTCTGACAGCAAGTATAAGAAATTATATAAGAGCCTTAGTAAGCAAAGAGCGGAGAAGCTTCCCGCGGCTTATTGGAGATATGCAGGTACAGGCGTTGAAAATGCATTCGTATCGGCTCTCTTGAGATTTACTAATTCTGAAAGCCTCAGGGATGCTGTTCATGATATTGTAGCGCCCAATTCCAGCGGTGAATTCGCTTATTTGGATGATTTTGACGGCTATAATCTTGTGATGCTTGATGCTGATTGCGTAGTTGAATCTGATGAGGATGATTCTGATTCAGACAATGTGTCGGCAGATGAAGAATTATTCGAGAATCTTATTCCCGCATATGCTGAGTCTTTCGATGAGGATGGTATGCCGGTGTTTGCAGAATACGCTTATGAAGACTCATCAAGAATACCTTTTAAGATAGCTGTTTCCCAGATTAAGGAAGACGGCATTACTGACACTCTTCCGATTAATCTTGATGTAAAAGATCTGGACGACTTTATCAGAGTTCAAAGAGGCGATGTAGGAGAGACTGCCGCTTCAGTCGGAACATTCATCCACAAGATATTCAGATTTACAGATCTTGCCAGGGCAAGGGAAGATGCAGCTGCTGCGATAAAGGAGCTGGCTGATCAGAAGATTATCTTGGAGGAAGATCTTATCAGAACCCGTGAGTTCGAGGCGGGTATAAGAGTCTTTGCCCAGAGCGATATTGGAATAAGACTTGATGAAGCGGACAGAGCCTGCCTTGCAGAATATGAGAAGCCTATAGTATTTGCTGTAAAAGCCAATGAAGATGACGATGTTCTTGTACAGGGAATAATTGACGTTCTCTTTAAGGACAGTGACGGCAAATATGTACTTATCGACTATAAGACCGACAGATTCAGAGAAGATGCAGACGAGGATGCGATAATCGCAGAGACCAGAAAGCGACACTCAAATCAGGTTAGCCTGTACAAATCAGCTGTTGAAGTGTCAGGTGCCGAAGTAAAGGAAAGCTACGTATATCTTGTCAGATACGGTAAGTTCGTGGAGATCTAAGACTTGGAGTTCTTGGCTCTGTCTCTGAGGTTTTTGAAGAAGGCCTTCATGAGGAGAGAACATTCTTCTTCAAGAATGCCGCCTTCGAACTCAACCTTGTGGTTGTGACCGTGCTCTACATTGAAGATGTCGTTACATGAACATACGGCACCGGACTTAGGCTCGTAGGCTCCGAAGTAAACCTTTCTGATTCTGGACTGGATTATTGCTCCGGAGCACATCGTACAGGGTTCAAGAGTGACATACATATCACAGTCGTTAAGACGCCAGTCTCCCGTCTTACGGCAGGCCTTGTCTATTGCTACTACTTCGGCATGAAGAAGAGGATTGCACTTGGCTAGCTTCTGGTTATGAGATCTCACAAGGACCTTACCGTCCTTTACGATAACGCAACCAATAGGGCATTCGCCTTTGTCGAATCCCTTCTTAGCCTGCTTAAGTGCTTCTTTCATAAAACGTTCTTTGTCATCCATGCCAAGGATTATAACAGCAGAAACGGATTTTTCCCATATAATATATTAATTATTATTTGACAAGCAGAGATATGCAGAGTATAGTGTAATGTGCTTTTTAATGCGCGATTATGCTCGTTTGAAGCAGCGACTTTTAAGAATAAGGCGGTTTTAAATGGCAAATTTACAAGGTATATGCAGAAATTGCGGTTCACTTATGATCGTGGACGATCGTGACAGCGAGTGCGAGTGCATTTTCTGTAATTGTGTATTTCCCACAAGTGAAGCGTTAGAGCTTCTTGCAAATCCCGACGGAAGAGAATTCCCTAATGAGAAGTTCGACAGGACGACAGAGGGTAAGCATCACTACACTAATCGTGTGTACTCTACAGACAGTCTTGAGAAGACTGTAAAGCGTCAGGAACTGACTGAAGCAAATTCATCTTCGACATCTTCAAGCAATAACGAGTTTGAATTGTCTCCTAATGACGTTAAGGCTCCCGGAAAGGTAGTAGCAATCGTTTCAGCTTCTATTGTTGCTTTGGTAGTTGTCTCTGCTCTCATCGCTTTTCCCAGATACAATGAGAGAACCAAGCTCAGAGAGAATATCAGTAACGGTATCTCAAGTGTATATGACGGACTCGTTGATGTAGATTCTTCTCTTAACGATCAGGGTTTTACTAAGGGTTACATGATCTCAGGACAGACTTGTGAGACTGTAAAGCTTATTACTGATGATGAAGTCGACAGCGAGACGGCAATTGCTCTTTTCGATAACTACTGTACTTTGAGAAGCAGCTTTTACAGCGGTAAGAATAGCGAAGTAACAATGACTGTTTATTCTTCCGGTAATGTATTTATCGTTTCAAATGAGAGTGGCTCAGCTGAAATAGTAACAAACTAAGACTTAGACAAAGACGCAGACTAACAATAAAAGGAAGGTAACATAATGGCAGATTTCAATGACGCTCTTAACCAACTTAAGGCTCTCGCAGCTAAGAAGAACAATGTTATCGATGAATCAGAGTTTGAGAATATCGCAGAAGAGTGTGAAATAACTCCTGAGGATATGGAAAAAATCTCTGCTGAGCTTTCAAAAGCCGGCATTAAGATTGAAAGCAGCGATGAAGAAGATTCTATGAGCCTTACTCTTACACCTTCTGAAGAAGTTGCTGTAGATGACTCCGTAAGAATGTATCTTAAAGAGATTGGTAAGATTCCCTTGCTTTCAGCAGAAGATGAGAAGGATCTTGCTCAGCGTATGCAGAACGGTGATGAGTCTGCCAAGGATCTTCTTGTAGAGTCTAACCTCAGACTTGTTGTATCAATTGCAAAGAAGTATATGAACAGAGGTCTTTCTCTCCTTGATCTTATTCAGGAAGGTAATATCGGTCTTATTAAGGCAGTTGATAAGTTCGACTATTCAAAGGGATTTAAGTTCAGTACATATGCTACATGGTGGATTCGTCAGGCAATTACAAGAGCAATTGCTGACCAGGCAAGAACAATCAGAATCCCCGTTCATATGGTTGAGACAATCAATAAGCTTACAAGAGTTCAGCGTCAGCTTATTCAGGACCTTGGTCGTGAACCAACCATCGATGAGCTTGCAGAGAAGATGAGCATGCCTGCTGAGAAGATCAGAGACATTCAGAGAATCTCTCAGGATCCCGTATCTATCGATAAGCCTGTAGGTGAGGAAGAGGACAGCCACCTTGTAGACTTCATTTCTTCCGATGAGTATGTATCTCCTGACGAGGAAGTATCAAGAGACCTTCTTAAGGAAGACCTTATCAAGGTATTGGATCTCCTTACTGAGAGAGAAGCAAAGGTAATCAGACTTAGATTCGGTCTTGATGACGATAAGCAGAGAACTCTTGAAGAAGTAGGTAAGAGCCTCGGAGTTACAAGAGAGAGAATTCGTCAGATTGAGGCAAAAGCTATCAGAAAGCTCGGCAGATCAAGCTACGCTAAGAGACTTGAGGGTTACGCCGACTAATGTCTTTGACTGAACGAAGATATTCATTCCATAAAGGATTTTCCATGGACAACGCTTTGGAGTTTTCAAAGCGTTCGTCTTTTAAAAGGGAAATTTTATTGGAAAAACTCTATCCTTCCAAGATAATTCTTCCTATGAAGATGAATTACGGCGAAGCAGCCGTTCCTACAGTGAAGGTAGGGGAAAAGGTCTTAATCGGTCAGTGCGTCGGTGCACCTAATCCGGGATCTTTTGCGGTCCCTGTTCATAGTGGAATATCAGGTACGGTCACCGAGATAAAGAATATTACACTCCCTAACAGAGAGACATGTAAGGCAGTCGTTATAGAAAGCGACAGGAAGAGAACTTACCATCCTTCCGTTTATGCGAGAAATAGTATCAATGTCAGTGCTTCTAAGGTAAGAGGTATTGTCAAAGATGCCGGTATCGTAGGTATGGGCGGTGAAGGTATTCCTACCATAGCCAAGATTAATATGGCAAGAAGGTCCGGAGTAGACAGGGTGCTTGTAAACTGTCTTCAGAGTGAGCCTTTTGCTAATTGTGATTTCATGCGTATAAGCGAATCACCCGAATACATAATTATGGGTGCGGTAGCTCTTGCAGGTGCTGTCGGAGTAAAGAGGATAGATGTATTAATATCTGATAACAGGAAGGAAGAGATAGCTTCTCTTCAGAATGCCATGCAGATGTCTGCAGGTGATTATTCCGGTTTCATTTTTAACTTTAAGTACTTTAAAGAGAGATTCCCTCAGGGATACTACGGACTTGTGGCGAAGGCTTTGTACGGAGTAGAACTTAAGGAAGGCGAGACGCTCGAGAGCAGATGTAAGGCGGTTATGTTCAACTGCTCTACTGTTTATTCCTGCTGGGAAGCTATTGCTGATAATATGCCGTTGGCATCAAGGATAATTTCCGTTTCGGGAGAGAATTCGGAAGGGCATAATGTGCTCGTACCTATTGGAACGACCGTATCTGAGATTCTTAATACGGTTAACGATAATATAAAGACATCCAAGAGGCTTGTCTGGGGTAATTGCCTTACGGGACTTGAGATTAGTGATCCTGACAATACTCCTATAATTAAGACTACTTCTGCCATATCGGTAATAACCAAGAAGGAATTTAATACATCTTCCTGCATTCGTTGTTCTAGATGTGAAGATGCTTGTCCGATGGAACTTGAGCCCGGACTTCTTTTTAACCTTCTTAAAAGAGGTCTTAAAGAGAAAGCGAAGGAAGAGGGTGTACATAAGTGTATTGCCTGCGGATGCTGCTCTTATGCCTGTCCTGCTGCGATAGATCTTACTGGAACTATCGCTTCTTATGCGCATACTCTTAATAAGCACAAGATTGAGCAGAATAAGTTAGGCTTTACGGAACACAGTAAGATTAATATCGGCTCTGTGTCTTTGCTTGAGACTTTCGAAGAGGATGAGGTTATTGAAACTGATGCTGATGCTTCAGACGATATTGTGCTTCCTTTCGAAGGAGGTAAGCTTGTATGACATACGGTAAGTTTGCTCCCTTCATACATACAGCTAAGACTTCAGCCTTTATGGAAGCGTCTTTGTTTATTGCTCTTCTTCCTTTGGTAGCATGTGCTGTATTTAAGTATGGCCTCAGAGCCCTTATCCTGGTTCTGTCTTCAGCCGTTTTATCTGCACTTTGGAGTATGCTTTTTGTGAAGTCCGCTTCGAGAAAGATAAGCATACAAAGTGTTACCGGCGCCGTTATGTTTGCTCTTATGCTTCCGCCTGATACGTCACTTGTAATCGTGGCAGTAGCTACTGCACTTATGGCTTTCTTTACCGAAATAGTATTCGGCGGAACTGCTTTCATGCCCGTAACTATCCCTGCGGCAGTAAGAGTTATGGTGGAGCTCATGTGGCCGAATCACCTTACAGGCTTTAACGAAAACGGCAATTTGTTCTTCTCTTTAAAACCTCTAGTTACTTTCGCGCAGACGTCTTCTGAAGTAACATCGTCTGTCGCTGACTACCATATAGCGGAGATTATCGCAGGAGGATATCCTTCTTTTATCGGCTTAAGCTCTGTTCTTATGATGCTTATAGGTTTTGTATACCTTCTTCATTCGAGGACGGTACGTTTAAGTTCAAGCCTTAGCTACATTATTACTTTGATCCTTCTGAGGACTACGTTTCACTTTAAGGACGGATTCAGGGCAAACCTTGTTTTCTTCCTTGCCTCAGGTGTATTCTTCGTTGCTTTTTACCTTCTGCCTTCAAGAAGCACAATGCCCAAGAACAGTATGGGGCAGATTATTGCAGGCGTTATTTGCGGAATACTGACCATAGGTGCATTTGAAATTACTTTAGGCATACTCCCGCTTTGCGTTCCTGTTGTAGCCGTAAATCTCCTGTCGGGTATTATAGACTACTTAACTTCGGATGCTTCTCAGAGGCACGAAAGGCTTAAGGAGGAGGCTCAATGAATTCTTCTCAGATAAAGAAAATGACGATAGAAGCCTGCGTGCTGCTTCTTATAAGTTTTGCCATTTTATTTGTAGGCAACGCCATGACTTCGACACAGTCCGATACACGTGTGCAGAACGGATACAGTGAAATGTTCAGTGATGTACTTGAGGCGGACAGATACAGGGAGATTTTCCCTGATAATTTAAGCGACTACGAGGGTATTAACCACGTTTATCAGGCATTCGATGCAACTGGTGAACCTGTCGGCTTTGTACTTGATGTCTCAGTTGAAGCTGCAGGCAATACTTCGCTTCATCTTCTTACAGGCGTTACTTACGATGGTGCTGAGCTTACGGGAATAAAGCATATAGCAGATGAGACCAATCCTGCTCCCGTATCCGAAGATGAGATAGTAAGACTTGCTTCGCAGGCTACAGGAAATCAGATTCCCATTTCCTATGCTGCCAGCAATAATTCCGATGATGACGGCGACGGTTCCGTAACCATGATTTCCGGTCTTCATGACGGTATTTACTATGCTCAGAAGCTTAACATGGATAGTAACGGTTATATCGACTATGTTCAGATTGAAGTTAATGGCGGCTTCATTACCCGTGTTAACTGGGATGCTTTTAATATCGACAGGACTACCAAGGGCAGAATAGAAGCTTCTTTGTCAGGTGCTTTTTCCGTATCGGGAGATAACTGGGCAAATCAGTCATATAATCTTTGCCATGCTCTTATTAACTGTCAGGATCCTTCAAGACTTGCCATGAAGTCAGATGGAACTACTGATATCGTAGCCGGCGTTACTATAGAGATAAGAGACTTCGTCGAACTTGCTTATGAGTGTATCGATAATTCAATCTGTAACTACAATCAGGAGACTTATATCGAAGATCTTAAGACCATAATCTTTGAACTGACGGGAACAGATCCTGAAGCAGCAGGTCTTATTAATGATGAAGGATATGTAGTATTTTCCTTCGATGATTATCCCTCTGTCTTTGAACAGCTCGATGAAGAAGGTAACGTCATAGGAAGCCTTAATGTTCGCCAGAAAGCTACTGAAGATCTTGCTGATGTCGATTTTGCGACAATACAGGTAGATGAAGACCAGTCTAATCCGAGTGCTTATTCGGTTACTGTTATCGGTGCAGAAGACGGAGTATCGATTGGCGGAGGTTACGATGTGACTTTTGAGAATATTGACGGACTTCCCGCATCCGAGATCAGAAGCTATATACCCGGCATACCGGGCGCTCGTCAGAGAACAAGATGTGTTCTGTCGGCGATAAATCTGTCTTACAGATTCCTTAAGGATTATCTGGACTGGATGGCTTAAGGGGGAATAATGGCAAGATACAGCAGTAAAAAATTGTCGCCTTTCGACGGAGTCGAGGTTAAGCAGACAGAAAATGCAAAGAAGGGGATAGGAGATCTTTTCAGGAAGAATTTCTATCTGTCGACGAGAGCCTGCATTTTTATGGCAGGTTATAGTCTTACTCTGGCCTGTCTTGTTGCTTCTTTTGGCAGGATGTATATTCCGATTCTTCTGGCACTTGGCTGTGTTCTTATCTGGACCTTTGTTTTGAGATATGTAGAGAACTGCAGGACAATAGTACTTAATGTATTTCTCAATACTGCGCTTTTTGCGGGGCTTTATTTCCTTCCCGTAGTCGCTCCGGATCCAATGTCTTTTTACTGTTATGTTCCGCTGATAATAGGACTTACTGCTTTGTCTTCATCCATAAGAGACGGCAGAGCTTACTTTACCAGAAGCGATATTCTGGAAGAGATTATTGTACCCGGAGTTATTTCTTCTTTTGCTGTGCTCTTGGCGGCAGTTATAAGTAAGTACTTATTCGAACAGAAGAAGATAGGTATAATGCTTATCATTTCGGCAATAACTGTCGGTGCCGTATCTTTTCTTTTAAGTAAAGCGACGGGAAAGAAAATCAGACTTACTTCAAATAAGCTTGCTGATATAGCTGATTATCATCCGATTAATTTTGAAGAGAATATCAGATTCCTTAAGGAAAGACTTGTCTTCGCGGGAGAATGTATAGCAGTTCTCGCAGGCATGCTTGCAGTGAATATTGCTGATCTTCGTATGGGTCTGAAGCTTCCCTTTGCATTGCTTCCGATAGTAGCATCTGTTGTGATTGTCATATTCATGCTGTTAAGCAAAAGAAGATTTGATGATGTATTTGCCTGTGAGTCAATGATAGCTGTAGCAGTTCTGCCACTTATGCCGTCTGTTATCGGAGTTTTTACCGCTGTAGCAGCTGATATTGTAATAGCATCGTTCCTGCATACATATAAAAGAAGCAAGTTATTTGCTGACATCAACAGCTATTTTGACGGACTTCCGATGCTTATGACAGTCCTTGGTATGGCTATTCTTATTATCGAAGCGTTCATCTAAACACAAATTTACAATCGCTTAATTTGTCGGCCTCCAAAAACAAGTATAATAAAGTTGAGAAACTAATTTATGGGTTAATGTGACGATGAAAAAAATAGCGGTTTTTACATCTCATGTTTATGAGGAAATGTCCGGATTGATGCAGAAAGGTATTAATGCCGCTGCCATCGATCTTGGTGTTAAGGTGATTTATTTTGCCGGTTTTGGCGATTCCTACAGTTACAGGAATTTTGGCGAATTTACAAGATACGACGAGGGTGACAATATCTCTTACGATATTCCGGATCTTGAAGATTTTGACGGTATCATTAAAATCAGCACTTACTTTAACGATCTTACCAAGATGCATCTTAGGGAGAAGCTTTCCCATGCGCCGATTCCTGTAATAAATATCGGAGGAAGGGATGATTATCTTAAGAACATTTACTGTAACGAGGTAGAGTCTTTTTCAGCCGTTGTCGAACACATTATCAGTTGTCACGGATGTAAAGATATTTACCACCTCGCCGGTCTTCCGGATAAGTCCTATACGCATCAGAGAATCGCAGCTTATAAGAAGGTTCTTACTGATCACGGAATACCGGTAGAAGATGATAAGATTTATTTTGGAACTCTTTGGAGAGACTGTGGTGAGGCGGCGCTTGATTATATTCTTGATCAGTGTAGCAAGCGTGGTAAGAAATATCCTGATGCTATTGTATGTGCCAACGATTATTCGGCATTCGGTCTTATTAATGAATGTAAGCTTAGAGGTATAAGAGTACCTGAGGATATCATCATTACCGGATACGACGGTGTCAAGGAAGCTATGGACGGCTATCCTTCAATCACTACTTCAAGACAGCCTTTCTATGCTGTTGGGTATAAGGCTGTCGGAACGATTCTTGAGATGATTGATGGAGTTAATATCCCCGATGAGACTCTTATTATGGGTGATTTGTTCTGCAACCAGTCCTGCGGTTGTAAGAAGAATACGGCTGATAACATAGAAGATGTCAGAAAGAATTATCTGATCCGCCTTCGCAATACTACTAATATCGCTCAGTCCACGACTAATCTTATGATCAGAGTATCCAACATGGATACCCTGGATGAGTGTTTTAAAGCAATCGCCAATAATGCAAAAAAACATATAGGATTTAAAAAGATGCTTATGTGCATGGCTCCTGACTGGGATAAGCAAAGGATAATTGAAGGCGATTTCTCAAAAGTTAATGAAGAGATGACGGTAGTATCCGGCTTTGACGGAGAGAAAGATATCAGTGATATTACTTTCATGAAGAAGGATATTCTTCCTAAATATCTGCTGGAAGATCCTAATCCATACTATATTTATACCCTTCATAACCTTCAGTACTATATGGGATATCTTATTGTTGATCCCGATATAGATTACAAGGAACAGGAGGCTGTTCAGTCATGGCTTGTTGATCTTGCTGTAATTCTTGAGGACTTAAGACTCAAAAGAGATCTGATGGAATCTGTAACGAGACTTGAATTCCTTTCCAACAGAGATATGCTTACCGGTATATACAACAGAAGAGGTGTAGATCTGTTCTTCAGAAGTTTTTACGACGACTGCAGGGCAGATGGTACAGGTCTTGCCGTAATGACATTCGACATGGATGACCTTAAGATGGTTAATGACAAGTACGGGCACAGTGAAGGCGATTACAGTATCAAGACAGTAGCTGACGCCTTGGTATATAGTGCCGGCGAGGACGAGATATGCACCAGAGCAGGCGGAGATGAATTCGTTGTACTTGCCAAGAACTATAACGAGGAAAGACTGAATGCTTACATCAGTAAAGTAAGAAGTTATATCTCGGCCAGAGTACAGGAAGACAGTAAGCAGTACGAGATTAATATAAGTGCCGGAGCGCATATGGAATTCCCTACTGAAGAACCGGCCAAGGATATTCAAAAGCTTTTTGAAAAGTACCAGACTATAGCTGATACTGCCATGTACGAGGAGAAGAAGTCTCATAAGAACGGAAGAGAGCTGAGATAACTTCGGTAGCGAAGATTTAGAATAAAACAAAAACAGGGGTCCGATTAACCATCAGGCCCCTGTTTATTGGTGTTCGCGAGCGGATTCGAACCGCTGGCCTACCGCTTAGGAGGCGGTCGCTCTATCCTGCTGAGCTACGCAAACATGTCGTTTATTATATACCGAGTTCATATATTGTGCAAATGAACGGATATAGGTTTATAAAGCTACATGTAGTACTCTTTGAGGCTGCCATCGTAGCGTTTATTAAGGTTCTCAAGCGTGTCAAAAACTACAACTTTCTCGTCTCGGCAGATGTCATGGGGATCAATTTGCTTTACGATTTTCTTTGCTTCCTGAGTGATGGAATATCTCAGATCACGAGGGATATGCGTGTCTTCGAAGACGGTAACACTTCCAAGACCGGAATTAATTACCATGTGCTTATCGTGGAAGTCTTTAAGCTGTAACTCAATATTACTCTTAATATCAGGACCTGCTCTGCCAATTAACTCGGTTCTCCATATACGGTCAAAATAAAAACCTGTGCCGAGCGTAGTGTTTTTAAGACTGGATGTGTCTTTCCCATGGAGTGTGCACAGACGTTTGTACTCATTCCAGCTGGCAACATCAAAGGTCTCAAGACCGGGAAGATATCGTGTGCAGCCTTCAATCTTATCGGTAAGTGTTCCTACTCTGTCTGGTCCGTATACGGTTCCTTCGTAAATGTTATAAAGCTTAATATCAAAGCTCGCATAGTATTCCTGCATTCCCTTAAGGATAGGGTCAGGTTCTTTTATTCCATCTATGAGAGCTAATGTCTCTAAGTAAACATCTTCTTTGATTAATGTAAGCATAGTTTAATTATATAACGATAATGCCATTGATTACGAAATTAATTGTCATGAGAGAAAAAAGAACAAAGATACTACGAGATGCGAAGTGTCCTAATAATGTCAACGTTCGGGTGCTACTATGGTGCTATAGAAAA
>JAKSRK010000050.1 GCA_024403655.1 Saccharofermentans sp.
AAACCCGAGAGAGTTTATAAAAAACAGGAAAATATGTCCATTCAGAATAATTGATTTCTTACATCCTGGACTCAACAATAAATGCAGCTTCAAGGTCAGCTGTGTGGATAGCTGCTACACCAGGGAAAGCTGCTGCCGCCTTGGAGAAGTAATCACTGTAACTCTCACTTTCTCTGCCCATATGGAATCTGATCATGGCATATTCCTCGGGAGAGATTCTCAGGAAGTTCTGTACGATGTAGCAGGACTTGTCTCCGTGTCCTATGGGGAGCTTCTCGTCGATACCCCACTCCTCTACTTCCTGCCACTGTCCGTCAATCTTTCTGTTGCGCTTCTGAACAGCATAAAAATTCGCCTTGCATACATCGTGAAGCAAAGCCGTGATTATTATCGTGTCGTCCTTTAAGGAAAGAAGACCTGAATCAACCTTTGCCTTAAGTCTGTCATATACGTTAAGAGAATGTCTTGCAAGACCGCCCTTACAATGAAGATGGTACTTAGTAGATGCAGGTGCAGTAAAGAAATCAGATTTATTCTCAAGCCATTCGATAAGTCTGTCTATATTAGTTCTCTCAGTACTTTTAAGAAGATCGATAATCTTAATCTTATCTGCTTCAATCTGTTCTTTGGTAAGTGTTACATTATCTTCCATTAGTTAAGTCCTCCAAAAATATCCCAGGGAGCTTCCTGCTTCATGGGAAGTCTGTATTCGCTGTAGTCACCGCTAATCGGATGCTTAAACCCAATCAGGTAAGACTGAAGACAGATATCACCCTTATAAGTTCTGTCATTATATTTGAAGTCACCGAGAAGCGGATGGCCTTCGTAAGACATGAAGCTTCTGATCTGATGTGATCTTCCCGTCTCAAGATTTATATCCACAAGACTTATTCTCTTCCCCTTATAGTCAGCATCAGCCAGTACCTCGTAAGAAAGGCTGGAAAGCTTCGCATCTTTCTTATGAGGATCGTTCTTATAAACGGAAGATACATTATTCTTCTTATCCTTAACAAGATAATAGCTCATCCTGCCGCTTTGCTGTTTGAAAGTACCGTTAACAACAGCTCGGTACTTCTTGTTAACTTCGTGCTTTCTTACCTGCTCGGAAATTCTTGATGCAGCCTTACTGGTCTTTGCAAATACCATTACACCTTCTACATTACGGTCTAATCTGTGAATAAGGCCTAAGAAAACATTACCAGGCTTGTTATCTCTTACCTTAATGTAATCCTTGATAATGGTAAGGATATCTTTGGCATCCGAGCCATCTGCCTGAGCTAAGATTCCCGCCGGCTTTACGGCAACAAGCACATGATTATCTTCAAAAAGAATCTGAGGTTCGGTCATGACTTCGACCATCTTGCAGACTGTCCGCAGGGCAAATCGAATCCCATCTTAGATATCGGAAGGCCCAGCTCATCGCAGGACACGTTACCACCGAATCTTGAAGCAACAACCTTCCTTAAAACATTACCCGCACAGCTGGGGCCGAGCTCAGTAGCATAGGAACTAATAAGGAAGAACAAAGGATCATCTGACAGGAGAAGACTACATCTGTCTACGAATTCATAAAGAGACTTCTCTATCTCCCACAATTCGCCTGTAGGTCCTCTTCCGTACTTAGGCGGATCCATTATTATGCCGTCGTACTTTCTGCCGCGCCTTATCTCGCGCTCAACAAACCTTCTGCAGTCTTCTGCAATAAATCTTACATACTTATCAGAGAGCTCGGAACTTACAATATTCTCCTTTGCTCTCTGAATCATGCCCTTGGAAGCATCGACATGTACCGTCTCTGCAGCACCATGGCAGGCAGACGCACATGTAGCACCACCCGTATAAGCGAAAAGATTCAATATCTTGATATCGTCTCTTCCTTCCTTAACGGCATTCTCAATGATATTTCCGAACCAGTCCCAGTTTGCTGCCTGCTCCGGAAAAAGACCAGTATGCTTAAAAGAAGTAGGCTCGATTATAAACTGAAGCTTCTTACCCAGTGAATCGTAAGATATCTTCCAGGAATTCGGCATAGGACGCAGTCTGTCCCATGAACCTCCTCCGGTAGAACTTCTCTTATATACGGCATGCATCCGTTCCTTATTGTCATCCATAGGCCAGATAGCCTGAGGATCGGGGCGCATAAGATAAACATCTCCCCATCTCTCACTCTTCATGCCATCCCCTGCATAGAGGACTTCAAAATCATTCCACTTATCTGCTACAAACATTATGACACCGTCAAACTGGAGCTTGTAACTAATTCCTGTCCGTTGTAAGAAAGAACTACACTATATGTTCCGGCGGAGAAATTACCCGACTCAGCCGTAAAGTGACAGTCAGCCGTTACATGTCCGTCAATATTCACTTCATATGTTGCTACTACATCTCCGTTACAAAGAAGCTCAGCAGTACATGTAATATTCATGGGACGATTAAAATAGATAACGCACTTAAGGTAATCGGTATTACGTAAGCTAGAACCTGCGATAGGATTATCCATAAGAGGATCAAACCAGTAGTTATCTACATAAACGAGGTTAATATAAGCTTCATTGATGTTATAAGGATTACCGTCTTCGTCAAGAATACAGGGACTCTCAAAAGGATTGAAGAAAACCTCGGAAAGCTTGTTAAGGTCTTCAAAAATCCACTGATGATCCTCTGTTCTTAATACAGTCAAATCAATATCAACATCGTGGTAAACGAGCATATCTTCCAACTCGTCTACTTTACCGATAGGAAATTCTTCCTCAAAATAAGCACAGTTCTCAAAGTTAAGCGTAACAACAGCTTTATCTCTCTTATCGTTTATCTTAATCTTACTAATCTCATATGCTGAACCGGCTATTACATTCAAAGCCATCTGCTCCTGCTGCTCGGTAAGCTCGGGAATAATAACTTCTTCCTTAGAATTAGAGGTAATCATATCAACAGGATGCTCAAAGAATCCGTTGATAGCTGTAACAACATAGTCCTCAACCTTCTGGGTAGCTATTTTCCTCAAAAAGTCTGAGCAACCGGTTATGTTAAAAAGCATTACAGTGATTAATACTGTTGCCAAAGACTTACGTACACTAAACTTATTCTTCATCAGGACACTCTCCTATTCCATGTTCAAGCATAAATTATATATTTTTATGCAAAAAAATGCCACTACTACAGAAATGCAGTAGTGGCAATAGTTTTTTGATTAAACTAAATCATTACTGAACAATACATGTATCAGATATGATCAAAGCTCCGTTTGAATCGTAAACGTTGAATGTGTACTGACCGGGAGCGAACTCATCGGCGTTAATAGAGCTTGTATAACAGTAGCAGTAAACATAAGAACCACAAGAATCTGTCTCAGAATAAATTACATTACCATTAAAGACTACATCAAAAGTAATTCTCTCGTCGATATTCTCTGTAAAATAGATATCGTAGTCGAGATAGTAAGGATTTGTATATACAGAATTATCTGAATTATAGAAATGAGCATTTTCAATCTTAGATGAATAAGGAGACTCAAATCCCCAGTCTGTATCAAAAATCTCATCAAAGAAATCTTCTGCAACATCTTCGGGATTACTAATAAGCCACTCATCCTTCTTAAGCTTGAACTCAAGTGTAACCTTAATCTCAACAGTGTCCTTGCAGTCATCAAGAAGATCTTCGAACTCATCTACATCTTCAGGATCTTCATCAAGACATGACTCATAATCAGGAAGAGTGATTGTATACTCGATTGTACCCTTCTTATCCTTAGTCTTGCATGAAGGCTTACCTGCCTCAAATGTAGCTCTGGAAACAACTGCTTCTACAGCCTCCATATCACCGCAATAGCGCTCAAAAATTTCAAGTGCTTCATCCTCTTTAATGCAAAGCTCAGCCATGTCTCCGGCATCTCTGTCAATAAGAGCTTCCATGAACTCGTCACCAGTCTCCTTACAGAGCTTACCTGCCTTGTCAAACAAAGAACATGATGACATTCCGAGTGCCATAGAAAGAATCACTACAGATGACACTACTCTACTTGTTACCTTCTTCATAATACCCCTCCAAATAAATAGTAAATTAATTATATCAGATATTTGCATTTTTGTACTATTTTATAAAAAAGCTATAGCGGATTTTATGACTAATATGTTATATAATAAATTCTGTATGATTATGAAAACTAAGGAGCAGAAAAATGTCTCAAACACCTCATATACTTGTCTGTGATGACGATCCCATCGTACACGAATCATTAGCGCTTTATTTTGACAGCGAACACTACACACATTCTGATGCGTATGACGGAGCTGAATCACTTCAGAAGGTTGAAGAGAGCAAACCCGATTTAATATTGCTTGATGTCATGATGCCGGAGATGAGTGGTCTTGATGTCTGCCGCGAGGTTCGCAAGACTTTATCTACTCCTATTATTATTCTTACAGCCAAGGGCGAAGAGATTGACCGTGTATTAGGTCTTGAACTCGGTGCTGACGATTATATCGTTAAGCCCTTCTCTCCCCGTGAAGTTATTGCCAGAATCAAGGCAGTTCTCCGCAGAACGGCTGATACCAGCGAATCTTCTTCTGTATTGAGATTCGACGGTCTCGAGATCAACATGGACAACTATACCGTTAAGGTTAACGGTGAGAATATTCCCTGCACACCCAAGGAAGTTGAGATTCTTCATCTTCTTGCTTCACATGCAGGTCAGGTTATGGGCAGAGATCAGATTCTTCAGCTTATCTGGGGTTATGACTACAACGGAGATTCCAGAACTGTTGATACACATATTAAGAGAATCAGACAGAAGATCTCATGCGACAGTGCATCCTGGAGTATCCAGACAGTTTACAGCGTCGGCTATAAGTTCGAGGTCAGCTGATGTTAAAGAACAGTTCTCTGATGCGACGTACGGTATTTCTCGTACTCGCAGCACTGGTAGCATCCACAATTTTCTCAACAGTAGCTTTCGGAGTGGCAGGTCGAGTTACAGAGTATACCAAGCATGTTAATACTGCTTTCGAACAGGCTCAGAAGCTCGGTTCTATGATAGAAAGCATGGATGATGAGAACAGTCTTTATCTTTCAAATTATATATGCGGACGAAGTGTCATAACCGGCAGAGACGTCTATTTGCTGAATGCTAACGGAAATGTTGTTGTACCTACGTCCGGTCTTTATTCCCACGACTACGAAGAACAGATAAACGATGCAAGGAATAAGCTTCTCATTACAGAGAACTTCAGTGATGCATACTGTTCCAGCGGTGAGAATGACGAATATCTTGTAATCGCACACAAAATACGCGAGGGTTATTACGAGGGCAAGTACCTTGTGGTGATTGCTAACGTTAATGAGAATGTCGATATTCTTGAGTACTACATAAATGTGCTCCTCCTCTCCACTCTCGCAGCTGCCCTTACTATGCTTATTCCCGTAGTTATCGTGGTTAACAGAATCACAGAGCCTATCCAGAACGTAAACCGTGTAGCAAAGCTTTACGGTCAGGGACAGTATGATATCCGCGCCGATGAGAGTTATTCGGGCGAAGGCGGTGAACTTGCTGTCTCCTTCAATATGATGGCTGATAAGCTTTCCAAGTCCATCAGTGAACTTACTGCAGAGAGAAACAGACTTGAAGATATATTTAACGTTATTTCCGAAGGTATTGTAGTATTCGGTGAGAACGGCGAGATTGGTGACATGAACGACACTATGGAAACCATTTTCTCCAAGGTTCCCAAGAAGAATCTCTTTACGGAAAGACTGCACGTCATTCCTTTCGATGAAGTATGGGATGATATAGACAAGTGTATCTCTGAGAATACACAGCTGGAAAGAACCGTTGAAGGTCCCGACTACGTTATCAAGGTTACACTTATTCCTAAGACGGATGTAAATAATTCAGAGAAGTGTGTCGGTGCTATCGGATTCTTCAGAGATGTTACGGAAGAATCCAAGCTTGAGAGAACAAGAAGAGATTATGTTGCCAACATTTCTCATGAGCTTCGTACTCCCCTTCAGACATTGCGCGGCCTTATAGAGCCTCTTGCTGACGGCATGGTAAGAAGCGAAGAAGACAAGCTTCGTTACTACAACATTATTCTTAACGAGACTTTACGTCTTTCCAGACTTATCGATGACATGCTCGAGCTTTCCAAGCTTCAGTCAAGAACGCTTGCTTTCAAGATGTATCCTTTCGATATGAATAATCTTCTTACGGATCTTGAGACAAAGTTCTATCCTGTTATGGCTGATGCAGGAATCAAGTTTAATGTTGTTTTCCACACAGGTGAGCTCCCTACCGTTATGGGTAACTCAGACCGTGTTGAGCAGATTCTCGTCATACTTCTGGATAATGCCAAGAAGTATACTCCTTCCGGCGGTTCGATTACTATCTCCGCTGAGTATAACAATATTGTCGATAAGGTTTTCATTTCCGTTGTCGACACAGGACAAGGTATCCACGAGTACGATATCAACCATATTTTCGACAGATTCTTCAAGGCAGACCGTGCAAGAGGAAAGAAAGGTACAGGACTTGGCCTGGCTATTGCTAAGGAGCTTCTTACCTACATGGGTGAGGACATCACCGTTGAGAGCGAATACGGTCAGGGTACAACTTTCACATTCACTTTGAAGCGTGCAGAAGCGTCTAACAACTGGTATTAATATGGAAGAATCAGGTATAAGAATTAACAAGTATATAGCATCTTCGGGAATCTGCTCCAGACGTGAAGCAGATTCTCTTGTTGAGCGCGGTGTTGTCAGTGTCAACGGCAATACTGCAGAAGCAGGTACAAGAGTCTTTGACGGGGATGTCGTAGAAGTTGAAGGTAAAGTTATTACTCCCAAGGAAGAGCATTTCTATATTGCTCTTAATAAACCTTTGGGAATAACCTGCACCACTGACACAAGAGACGAAGACAATATTATTGATTTTATAGGATTCAAGGAAAGAATCTTTCCTATAGGAAGACTTGATAAGAATTCTTCAGGACTTATTCTTCTTACCAATGACGGAGACATCGTAAATAAGCTCCTTCGTGCCGAGAACGGACATGAGAAGGAATATGTCGTAAGAGTCGACAAGAAGATAGATAATACATTCAAATCCAAGATGGAGAACGGTCTTCCCGTAGACGGACAGATTACACTTCCCTGCACCGTAGATATCACGGGACCGCATACATTTAAGATAATCCTTAAGCAGGGCCTTAACCGCCAAATAAGAAAGATGTGCGAGCAGTTAGGCTACAGAGTTGTAAAGCTTAAGAGAATCAGATTTATGAATATTATATTGGGTGACCTTAAAGTTGGTGCCCATCGCTTCCTTACCAAAGATGAGATAAGGAAGCTTAAGGCAGATTAACTAAAACTTTCAGCCGTTGTGACCAATGAACTTAATTTCCATGGTCTCCTTATAAGTTACATTCTTCTTAAGGGGGAGCGATGTGGAGTTGGTACTCGTACGCTCAATCTCCTTTGAACAGAAATCCAGGAAAAGCTCACAGAAATCATTCTGCATAAGAAGCTCTTCGTGAAGGCTCTCATTCATCTGCTCCGGTGTAAAAGGAAGCACTGTGAATTCAAACTTAGGGCCTTCCATAGCTTCGTTAAGCTGTCCGGGACGAGTAAATCTTATAAGGTCGCCCATGGGTGATACAAGCTGCATAGCCTCAGTATCAGTGTGAGAGCTGTTCTCGGCAGGTCTTGCATAAGGATGGTAAATCTTATCTACACCTGCGGAATATACACCAAGTCTGGTGGCATTCTTACGGTCATAGTAAGACTCTCCGGGACCTCTTCCGTACCAGGTACAAAGGATGCTCTCCCTATTGATAGGAACTCTGAAGCCGTATCTGACCATATCGTACTTAGGAGTAAATGTAAGTGTGATACGAAGCGTATCTGAAGCAGGTACCTCGTATGCCACAATGATTTCTCCCTTCATGGCAAATGACTTATATCTGGCGATAAATGTAAACACATCGTTCTTAAGACCGTAGTTACAGCCAATAAATTCAATAGACTTCTGTATCTGCTCGTAGTCACTCTCCTTGGAGAAGATTGTCTTGGCAAGAATGAAGCTTCTGTCTGTACGGTCAATATTGGAAGGACATCTGTAGAAGCTGGGCTTGAAGCTGCCCTTTAAGAATTCCGTCTGACCTACCTTGATGCCGCATACAGCACCGGTATCTCTGCTGAAGGATATCTTCATGTCGTCATTACCGACATTGAGAGCACCGGGAATTGCTTCAATTGTAAAGCCCTTAATAAGCTCTGTGACATCTCCCTCTTCTGCATTAAACTCATCGGGAATACTGATGGCATCAGCTACCATCATCTCTTCAGGAGCATTTGTCTCATCCATTACAGTAAGTAGACCGTCTGTCTCAGCTGCTCCTTCTATAGCAAGGAAAGAAGCCTGCTGCTCTTCAACAGAAGAACTTCCTATAAGTCTTGAAGCACTGTCCTGGGTATTAGCACCAAGAGAAGGATCGGTAACAGCAGGATTACCTGACTGAGCCGAGAGTATATCCTGATAGAAAGCAATCTCAAATCCTTCCTGAGCATAGTAAGTATTCTTTGCAAGCTTAAGGCTGATATCAAATACAATCTCGTGCGAAAGTGAGTTGATATACATCTCGATAAGCTCAGGTCTTCCCTCTGCCCATCCGTCATCAAGATACTTCTGGATATTAAGAGGGAATCTTAATGTACGCATACCGTAAGGCTCTATCTCATTGATATTACCCTTACCGCTCATGATCGTGTTGCCGCCAAGTAATACCTTCCACTCCAGTACAAGCTCAGGAGTATAAGCGAAAGGATGTGTATTACGCATAGTAAGCGTAGTAGCATCGTCAGGAGACGCAAATACAGTAATAGACTCACATTGCTTTCTTATATCGGCATAGATAGGATGAGGATTACGATCTGCATCTACAATACCCTGTCCGATACTTGAATTTTCTTTATTCTTACCACCGACAAGATCAGCGTGGTGAATCCACTTGTAGACAGCAGAATCATCCGGGAATCTGGTTCTTCCGGGAATAGTCTCAAAGAGATTCTTACCTGATTTATTCTTCTCGAATACAGACTTTCTGTCGAGGCAAAGATCCTGCCAGGGACCGAATACACTACCCGCTTCAGTCGGGAAAGGGGTAAGATCTGATACCTTCTTCTGAAAGTCAGTTGCACAGTACCAGGGTCTTGTATCGTCAATAACAAGCAGTCTGCTCTTAATCTTACCGCACTCGACCGCATCAAAATTCCAGTCACCGAATCCGTACATGATGACTGAAGGATGGTTCATCGCATGCTCGACAAAGTCTTCCATATATCTTCTGTCACAGGAAGCTACAACATATATACCGTACTCATCGCAGAGATTGAGCATACTATCACTCAAAGGGAATCCCTGAGTAATAATACCGTTGATTCCTGCTCTCTTCATGAGCATAATATCCTGTCTGAATCTGTCCAGAGGAACGGTAATTCCGCCATTGGGGTCAAACTCAAAGTACTTAACCAGCTTAAGAGGCAAAGTCTTATCGTTAATGCTGAACTTATCCATTACAATCTCAGAAGATCTGAAACCGAATCTTCTCTTCTTTACGCAGATAACACGCTTCTCTGTATCAAGAAGCTCAAAGATAATGTCATACTGAACAGGTGTAGCATCAGTCCACTGAGCAACATCGATTGCTACGAATTCAGCAGTCTCTCTCATATCACTTCTTGAATCAATAGTACCGCTTACAAGGTTCTGTTCACTGATATTAGCATACGGGAACTTATAAGGATCGTACTCACTTCTAGCTTCAATAACGGATACTCTTACAGAATAAGGCATCATATAGTCTGTATGATTTCTGATTCTGAAGTCCGCCTTAACGTTATAGTTACCTCTTGTAATCTTGGTAAGCTGATTGGGATCATGTACTGCAAGTTCCTTTGAACGAGGATCTGCAAGTGCCAGCTGATCTACATATGCAGTGGGAACATTAGTAATCTTAAGGTGAAGATTACTTATCTCAAGCAAAGACTCGGCAACAATATATACAGGTCTGAAGATACCGCTGAAGCCGAAGTTCATGAGTTCATTAATAATCTTGCCGTTCCTGTCACGGTCCCACCTGGATACGATAATCGTAAGCTGGTTTACACCGGGTCTTGCACTTCCGGACAAGAGAATACGCTTTCTTGTCATAACGGAATGAGACTCACTTTGAAGTTCGCCGTTAAGATATACGTTGAAGCTGCCGCAGATACCTGCAACCTCAAGATAAAGAGCCCTGTCGATATCCTCAGGTGAGAATACAACTGAAGTTCTGTAGATTCCTACTTCATCAGCATCAGGATTAGATGAATGAAGACGGAACTTATCACTGATAGACTCATCACCTCTCTTGGTGATTTTCTCAAGTTCTTCAGGATAGTTATAAAGAAGATTATCGGGAAGTCCGTATCCTTCTGTCTGCCAGGTTGAAGGTGCATTAATAAGATCCCAGTCAGAGTCGTCAAAAGATGCAGACTCAAAACCGAAGGGTACTTCTCCTTCACCGTTAGCCAGGAAAAACTTCCATGTTGTAAGCTGTCTTACATAAGGAGAACTTACGTCTCCGAATTCGGGAAGTTTCCTGTCCTTGTATATATAATCGAACGATGCATACGGCAAAAAACCGTCATTTGCGAACTCAAAATTCATATTTATCGACCCTAGCTTATAGTTATATACAGTATTCTATCAGATATGTTACCTTAAGTAGGTGTCATAAACGTTACAACTTCTCGGGAATTATGTGTAAATCATCCTGTCGGAAACTCGATTCTCCCCTGTTGGTACTCAATATAACTACATTTATAATGTTACCAACTGATTACCAATCGGAGTGATTCTATGAAGTACAAAAAAGTAACAGCACTATTAATGTCATTACTGTTTGTCGCTACAACATCCTGTTCATCAGCTCCTGCTGCAACGACATCTGCTTCTTCATCAATTGAAACAGTTGCTGTTACAGGCGACTATGCGCAGATGAGTCCCGAAGAGATCTGCGCCTCTTTAACTTTGGAGCAAAAAGCAGCTCAGATGATGCAGCCTACTTTCTATAACGTAGATCCTGCTCAGATGGCAATAACCGACTACGGTTCACTTCTTTCCAAGTTCGAAGACTGGCCCCAGCCTTCACCGGAAGAATGGATGAATCTTATAACAACTTATCAGACTAATGCCCTGTCATCCGATGCCGGCATTCCCTTCCTCTACGGTAACGACAGCCTTCACGGTGTTAACTTTGCCAGAGGATGCACAATCTTCCCGCATAACATCAACATAGGTGCTGCAAACGATATAGAACTCACTGAAGAATACGGACAACTCGTAGGAAGTGATATCGCTCATACAGGGATGCTTCTTAACTTCTCTCCCTGCGTAGCAGCAGCTCAGGATCCCAGATGGGGCCGAACATACGAATCTTATTCTTCTGACAACGCCATAGTACAAGATCTTGCAGTAGCATACACAAGAGGACTTCTTTCTGAAGGCATAATCGTTTGTCCCAAGCATTTCTTTGGAGACGGATATACCCTCTTTGGCACAGGCGAAGATCCTCAGTCCATGTTAATTGACAGAGGCGATGCAATAATGACCGATGAGCAGATAGAGGAACAGCTCGCCATATATCAGGCTCTAATAGACGAAGGTGTACAGTTCATTATGCTTTCACACTCTTCCCTTGATGGCATCAAGATGCACGAGAACGAAGAATACATCTCATACTTAAAAAATGAGATGGGATTTGACGGTGTAGTTCTGAGTGACTGGGATTCTATAATGAACTGCTCAGGAGCGACATATAAGGACAACATCATTCTCGGAGTTAACGCAGGAATCGATATGTTCATGACCTCATACGAGCACGATGAAGCTATGGGTTACATAATCGAAGGAGTAAACGAAGGACTTATAAGCGAAGAGAGAATAAACGATGCCGTTACCAGAATCATCAGAGCTAAGATGAACGCCGGTCTCTTCGACGATCCTTATCTTCAGAACCTCTCCCCATCTTACGAATTCGGTTCTGACAGATCTCACGAAGTAGCAAGACAGCTCGCAGTCGAATCTTTCGTAACATTAAAAGTCGGCGATCACATGACTATCGAACCCGGAATGAGAGTATTCGTAACAGGCCCCGCAGCGGACGATATGGGTGCTCTTTGCGGCGGATGGACTTACTGGTGGCAAGGCGGACTCGATGAAGATGTCGGAGAGAACTTTGCTGAAGGTAATACAATACTCGAAGCACTTATCGAAGCATCTGATTCAATCGGTTTTGAAATAGTTACAGATGAAGCTGAGATAGACACATGCGACATGATTGTGCTCTGTGTAGGCGAATATCCTTATGCTGAATGGTACGGTGATACAGAAGATCTTGAACTTACCGGAGCTCGTGGTCTTGCCGGCAACACAGCAGCAATAAACACAGCAAGAGATTCAGGTCTTCCTACTCTCACCCTTATCGTAGCAGGAAGAAATGTAATAATTAATGACTACATCGACCAGTGGGATTCCTGCATAATGCTTTACCTTCCCGGCTCTGAGGGCGGCAATGCCGTTGCAGATGTTATCACAGGTCAGACAGAGGCAGGAGGAACACTTCCCATGCCCTACTATACTTCAGTTGATCAGATCGGCACAGACGAGTGCTGGCACGATGTCGGCTGGAGTGCAAATCAAGACACATAACTCTATACTCCCTAAAAATAGCAAAACAGGTTGTCTGATATCAGGCAACCTGTTTTGTTGTTAAGCGTTAATCAACAAGATACGAATGGTCGTAAGTTCTAATACTAATTAGAACCATATCCAAGGCTATGACATATGAGAAAACTAAATCAGAGAATAGCTATAAGTGCAATAATCTCAAGTACTGCGACTGATGCTAAGGTAAGGATTGCTACTGTAAGAGTAACAGGATCCTTGAAGAATTCAGGGGTTGCATAAGCTTCCTTAGGGAGCTTGCCGATACTTGCCTCTGCTTCTTTTATAACGCCGATTCCCGTAAGCTTATCCGAAGAAGGATCGTAGACATTGGGAACACCTGAATAACCTGTATCGTAGTAACCCGCTACTGTCGGCTTAACATTACCTGACAGAAGTTCTTCGTCTTCGATGGGCTCATAGAATCTGGCTGAATCGTCAGTAAACTCAACAGAACTATAACGGCTGCTTCTAGCATCCGCCCTCTTGTTCTGATCAGTGACTATAATGACACCGGCTCTCTCAGCTGCATCAGTCGAATTCAATACATTACGATTGATGTCAGTCTGCTGCCTGTCATATGAATTGTCAAAATCATATTTGGGTATCATGACTGCATTATACCACAAAGAAAGAGTTGTGGAACAAAATACTTTGATATACAAAAAATCCAATCGAAGTACAGTATTGTAAGCCTCAGAAGATATAATCTATCCTGGTCTCCAATATGGTCTCCATACACCGAACTCAGGAGACGAAGTTGGAGACTTTTTCTCATTTGTCTCCAACACTGTCTCTACTATCAGCAATGTGGAGACCAAGTTGGAGACTTTTTCTCATTTGTCTCCAACACTGTCTCTACTAACAGCAATGTGGAGACCAAGTTGGAGACTTTGCAAACAAATAGCTATCAAATCCCCATGAATTTATGCCAAAGAAGCTGGAGACATAACAAAGCTTATGTTACAAACCATCCTTAACGCCGTCTATATCACCGCTATCCAACTGATGAGTTATAACACTATCAAAAAAGGAACAAAAAAGACCGCTCCGGAGAGCGGTCTTAATAATGTTCAGATAAATACTATTATCAGATCTTGTTGTCAGAACCAAGAACGTTAACGATCTTGTGAGCAACCATATCCTTAACAGCCTGACGAGCGGGCTTAAGGTACTGACGAGGATCGAAGTGAGCAGGATTCTCGTTGAAGTACTTTCTGATGTTACCTGTCATAGCAAGACGGATATC
>JAKSRK010000051.1 GCA_024403655.1 Saccharofermentans sp.
CCCATGATCTCAAGGAGTGTAGGAGCGATATCGCAAAGTCTTCCGCCTTCCTTAAGTGTGTAGGAATCATCGTAGTTATAGAGGATGAAAGGTACGGGATTTGTTGTGTGTGCAGTATGAGGAGCCTTTGTCTCGTAGTTGATCATCTGCTCTGCATTACCGTGGTCTGCACAGATGAAGAGAACGCCGTCCATCTTCTTAACTGCCTCAACAGCTGCACCAACGCACTGGTCGATTCTCTCTACAGCAGCAACTGCAGCAGGGATAACACCTGTGTGACCTACCATGTCAGGGTTAGCGAAGTTGATGATGATTACATCGTAGTTGCCGGATGTGATAGCTGCATCGAGCTTCTCGGATACTTCGGGAGCACTCATCTCAGGCTTAAGGTCGTAAGTAGCAACCTTAGGAGAATTAACGAGAGTTCTGTCCTCATCCTTGTTAGGATCTTCAATACCACCGTTGAAGAAGAATGTAACGTGAGCATACTTCTCTGTCTCAGCAAGACGAAGCTGCTTAAGACCGTTAGCTGCAAGGTACTCACCGAATGTGTTCTTGATCTCGGGCTTCTTGAATGCAACAAACTTGTTAGGGATTGTCTCATCGTAATCCTTGAAGCATACATATGTAAGAGGCATGTAGCCGTTAGCTCTCTTAAGGAACTTAATGCACTTGGGATCCTCTGCACTTCCTTCAGCTGCATCAACATCGGAATCTGCAAAGCAGAATGCCTTAGTGATCTCACGAGCACGGTCGGGACGGAAGTTGAAGAAGATAACGGAGTCGTTAGGCTTAACAACAGATACGGGTGTACCGTCTTCGTTAGTGATAACTGTAGGAAGAACGAACTCGTCAGTTACTTCGTTATCGTAAGAAGCCTGCATTGCTGCTACAGCGTCAGTTGCCTTAACGCCCTCACCCTTAACGAGTGCATCGTAAGACTTCTGGATACGATCCCAGTTATTGTCTCTGTCCATTGCGTAATATCTGCCGTGCATTGAAGCAACCTTACCGCAGCCGATCTCGCCCATCTTGTCAACGAGAGCCTGGAGGTAATCCTTACCTGATGCAGGAGGAGTATCACGGCCATCGAAGAAGGGATGAACATAAACTCTGTCGAGACCGTTCTTCTTGCACATTTCAATAAGAGCATAAAGATGTGTAATGTGGCTGTGTACACCACCGTCTGAGAGAAGACCCCAGATATGAAGATCTGAATTGTTCTTCTTGCAGTTGTCGATGGCACGAAGGAGATCCTCGTTCTCGAAGAATACGCCATCCTCAATGTACTTTGTGATAAGTGTAAGATCCTGGTAGATGATTCTTCCGGATCCGATATTCATGTGACCAACTTCGGAGTTACCCATCTGACCATCGGGAAGTCCTACTGCAAGTCCTGAAGCTGCACCGAGCTTATAAGGGCACTCCTGCATAAGCTTGTCCATAACAGGTGTCTTTGCTTCGTAGATAGCATTTCCCTCTGTCTTATCGGTAATGCCGTAGCCGTCCAAAACCATCAAAACTACAGGTTTTTGTCTCATAAGATTATTCTCCTCTATATAATAATTCAATATTAAATCCACAAGTGATTATAAACGGATGTGAAGTATCGTTCAACACAAAAACAGCCGCTTCATACAAAGCGGTTGTTGTCTTTATCGTACACATAATCTAACTTTTTAAGTTTATCCTCAATATCGGACTTATCTACGCCGAAGGAGGAACAAAACTCGTCAAGAGAAGGGAAATTATCTCTAAGCTGTGTATTAACAAAACTCAAAAGCATAACGGGATCATTAGGTATATTCATGGTAGTAGTCCTCTTTTCTGTAGACAACCTATTTTACCACATTGCATATCCTTTCGCTTTGGTGTAAAATTACACTCGAATTGAAAAAGGGAGACAGCTTCATGACAAGAGAAGAATTCATAGCTGAGGTTAATAGTAAACTTAAACTGGTAAGAACGGAGTTCGACCTTACCCAGGACAAGATGGCTCTGATACTCGGTATTTCCAAGAAGACTCTTGTCGAGAGCGAGAAGGGACGCAGATCCATCGGCTGGACCGAGGCAGTCGCCCTTGTTACCATCTTCCAGTCAAGCACTATACTTCAGAATTCCTTCGGCGGCGATCCTACAGGCGTAGCAGGAGCGTTGGCTTTTGAGAACATAGAAGTAAGCTACCCTTCCACAATGGGCGGCAGAGTCTGGTGGAAAGACATAACTGTTAAGGGCGGTTACCGCATACAGCAGAATCTCATCTCAGCCCACTACCGTATCCTTGATATCGAAGATCGTCGGTTGATTTCTTCTTTTGATCTGGATGAGATCAACGATTACTTTAAAACCCTCTGCAGCTGATTAGTAGCAGTTCTTATCTTCGCCTCTGGTTCGAAGCTGACACTTCTGATCCATCCTTGCGGAGATGTCTCTTATCTTTTTGCAGTTCTCACTTGTCCAGACAGACTTCCAGCTGCTCTTAAGCAGATTACCGAGAGGTTCATCAGAGAGCCAGCTCTGACAGGGTACAACGTTACCTGAAGGAGATACGGCCATATTACTGAGGCAGGCTCCGCAGGAAGGTATGTTAAGTCCCATACTCTTAAGTTTGTCTTCCTCTATCCAACCGGGAGAAGTAAAGCTTATCTCCATGTCGTTGGCATAAGCATACTCCACGGCTTCCTTTAATACATCGTAGAGTTCTTCGCTTGTAAGCTGAGTCTTAACGGATGCATCTTCCGTTGCATTTCCGGTAAGAATAAGTCCGGAGCAGGTAACATACATAACTCCGAGCTCATGCAGGAATTCCAAGGTCTTCCTGTATTCTTTGTTAAGTGTGCAAAGAGGCGTATTAACGCTCATGTTAAGACCTGCGGCTATCGTATTCTTTATACCGTCGAGAGTCTTATCGTAGTTATTCGCACCTACAAGCTTGTTGTGAACCTCTTTGTCATCGGAATAAAAGGTTATCTGAACGCTGTCGAGATCAGCTTCACGCAGCTTGCCGCAAAGCTCGGGAGTCATGTTGACACCATTGGTATTAAGACGTGTTACAAACCATCTCGCACTTTTTACGAGCTCGGGAAGATCATCTCTCATAGTAGGCTCGCCGCCGGTAAAGGTCAGCTGGGATATCTTGGCCTTCTGCAAAGTCTTAACTATCTTCTTCCACTCTTCCGTTGTAAGCTCCTTCTCATCTGCGAGCTTCTGGTCGGCGGCATAACAATGAAGACATTTCTGATTACAATGCCAGTGTCCGTCCTTAGTCATGGCAGATACCATGAGGTCCATCCTGTGAGGAGCACTCATGAAGGGAGCGTATTCTCCGAGAGTAATGGGTTTTGCATAGTCAGAATCGATAGCTTCGCCCTTAACGATAGCCTCAAATACTCCGATCAGTGCATCAAGGTCCCCTTCGAGAACCTCATCCTTGACCTTGGGGAATACCTTCTTTACGCCCTTGAAGGTAGAAGCCAGAATATCTTCAAGCTCCTTGTCGCTCATGGGCTTGTCGCCGAACTCATTTACGCACTTAATATACTCTGAGAGTAGAATAGCCTGTGACTCACCTATGGGAAGGATATCCTGACCGTTAATGATGACCAGGGAAGGCACCAGCTTGAAGGGTACGAACTTGGGAGGTACAAGATGGATTCTTATAACTCCGGGACCGTCGGGATTCCATGTAGTATGTAATACTCCATTCCAGTTTTTAAGTTCATATAATTTCTGATTCAGCATATTAAACCCCTTTGCCTTTACGAAGCTTTGCCCTTACTCTTGCAGACTCTAACTTGGTTCCGTAGAAATCTTTTGCAGAACAACCGGCTCTTCCGCCTCCTGCGCAGGCGCATGCACATGCACAAGCACATGCACATCCTCCACCGCCGTGGAAATGACTATGGTGGCCTCCTCCGTGCGAATCGTATTCATCGCCGTGAAGAAATCTCATAAATACCGGCAGGGCGAGCATAGCGACCACAAAAATCGGAGAGAGAATCTCTTTAAAGAAATTTTCATCAAATCTCATTACATTATGTCTTTTACAATGAAGAGCTCCGGCCGGATAATAAACTTTTACGTTTGCTCTCTGACCTGCGGCCAGCTGACCGTTCCAGATAAGATAACCTCCGTTATCGGCACGAGCCGGTTCGGTATAGTCGACCTTATCGGAATTCCACCTGATGATATAGTTCTTTACTTCGATCTCATCGAACCATCCGGGAGTAAAGTTAAAACTAACTCCGGAACCTGTATTATGGAACTGGTTATACAAAATACAGGTAAAACCGAAGGTAACCACTTCTCCTGCATGGTATGCATTTTTGAAATCTACTCTGATATATGTATTTCTGCCTTCAGTGTAGAACTTGGCCGACTTGACGTTGTCTGTCGTAGGTCTGATACTGTCTACGTCACCGTTGGGAACACCGATCTTGACCCAGGTCAAAGGACCTTCTGCCGTATCGTTAAGCACCTTCCATTCGATTGAATAAGTCATGACCATCGCACCGTCATCCCTGACATCTACGGTGATTAAATAATTCTCAATCTCGTCAAGCGGAACGGAATAAGCATTAACCGGCTTATACGGCAAAACAAACATAATGACTGTCAACACAGCCACTACTGCAAATATAATTCTCTTAAGGATATTATTTCTCATATTATTCCCCCTATTACCCTCCGAATATTATCCCATAACAGTGAGGTAAAGGGAACAAAAACCGATTATATACGGTCTCTTATATTACTTCGAATATTGAGGAATCTGAAAAGACATGCCATGGCAAAAGCCGCAAACAGGATTCCGGCAAAAAGCAGAATGGCAACATTGTAACCATATGTAGTGAACTTATAGAAATCGCGCGGATTAGGAAGGGTATCTTCCATACCGCTTCGTCCCAGATTCCAAATATAACCCAGTCCATAGACCAGAGTAGGGAAAATTGACATCCAGGTATATCGCATCTTCATTCTGACATTCTTGGTATCAAGAAGACAGAAATCGAGTATAACCAGAAGCGGAACAATAAGATGGAATAAAAAGCCCTGCCCGCGATAAAGCTTCAGATAGCCGTAATTGGGGGCCAGAACTAATGCTGTCACAAGAAAAGTTATGGAGATAGTAGCCGTCGCGGTCAGCTTCAGGAAGACGAATACATCAGTAAGCGGCTTCTTGTTAATCTTTAAATACATATAGTAAGCCGCTACTATACCGCACAGGAGATTGGACTGCGTCGTATAGTACTTGATGTTCTTGGCGCCGACTGCCGTAAGGCTCTTACCGTCTCCGACCTTCCTTAAGAAGAGGACGATAATACCGACTAATACCATCAAGACTACAGATGTGTTAATTATTGCAGATAAGCGATCTCTCCTGGGAAGCCCACGCATAATAATAACCTGCCCGATATAATCTTTCCTTTTCGATTATATCAGTGCAGGCTTGGCTTGTGTCAGCACTTTTTTATCTTTTGATAGGACATTTTCTCAAAAGAGAGTCTTAATATCGGTAAGGCAGTCCAATCTCGCATAGAGCATTTTCTTAAGTTCGTCGTCAGGTTCCGTCAAGTCAGGAATCATGATGACATTGCATCCGGCAGCGTATGCACTTCTAATTCCGTTGGGAGAATCTTCAACCGCGAAGACCTCGGAAGGATCAAGCTCCAGGGCTTTACAGGCATAGCTGTAAATGTCGGGAGCGGGCTTGCCCTGCTTTACCATATCGGCACAGATGATTCTGTCAAACGCTTCTTTGAGACCTATTCTGCCAAGATATCTCTCGGTTCTGGGAAGGTCATTTGCAGTTGCCAGAGCGACCGTTATCCCCTGTTCTCTGAGCCAGGACAGAATCTCTTCGGCTCCGGGCTTCAACGGGATGCCCGGCTTTAAGTATTCTTCTATTATTTCCTTACGAACGCTTCTTACCTTGTCATAGTCAAAGTCTTCGCCATACCACTCTTTGAACTTTGCAGGAGCAAATGGGCGTCCGAGAGACCTTAATTCCAAAGCGACATCTGGGTCGCATTTGTAGCCGAATCTGCCAAGAGCTTCCGGCCAGGCCTTGCGATAGAACTGTTCTGTATCGGTTATGGTTCCGTCGAGATCGAATATGACTGCTTTAATCACCTGATATATTCTCCGTTCGCTTTTACTAGCTTCATGATAGCACAGATGTTTTAGTTGGAAGGCTTTATTACCTTTCCTACCGTGGTAATAAGCGGTCCGAGGAATAAAGCCATAAGGACTATTCCTATAACGGGAACGCCTCCGAAGAGAATTCCTGCCACAATCGCCGCACCGTCCCACAGGATTCTTATAAGGGTCTTGGGTATCTTGGGGAATCTGCCTGTTATCTTCTCGGCAAGGATAATCGGCACGCCGTCATAAGGCGCCACACCAGTGTCGGCATTGATATAGACGGCTGCGCAGATCATGAAGCAGGCAAGGCACACCAAGAAGATGATCCACCTGCTAAGCGGCGTCGTAAACACATAAGCAGGTATTGTCTTAGCCCAGATCCAGTTGAAGAAATCAACATAGTAGCCTACCAGGACCATATTAAAGAGAGTACCGAATCCGATAAGCTTACGCTTGAAGATAAGAACTATCACGAACATGATTATGTTGGCGATAAGCTGCCAGTTGCCGAAGCTCATCCCAATCTTTGCGCATATGGACCTGTTCATGAAGGTGCAGGGGTCCGTTCCAAGGTTGCAGTTGATAAGGATAGAGACGAAGAAGCCCATTCCCGTAACACCTGCAAAACTTAATCCGACTCTTTTGGCGTCGAACCTGTCTTTAAAACTTTTCTTTTCCATTTCTTTTGCTCCGATTTTTATCGGTTACAAATAATACCACAGTCCACTGCGATAAGGGGAATATTTATTTCTTCTGTCATGCCTGCGTGGCCTTCTGGAGTCTTTTGAGCTTCATAGTGCGTGTTAAATCCCGCCGCGACAAAAGATGCTTTTATGGAACTTATATCCCATCCGAGCCAGCCGTGTTCAGCCGGGAAACGACCTGACAAAACCGAAGTGGTGGCAGCAACTGTCGTAGGCGGAAATGCTCTTTGCTTACTCTTTATAGTTTCTTCTCGTAGAAGGCGAGCGTCATATAGTCATTTACCCTCTCTTCTTTACCGCTGTGAACAAAGCCGTACTTCTCATAGAAGCGGCAATTGCCCTCTTCTTCCTTTATGGTCGCAAGTCTCCAGATAAGAGTCTTATCCCAAAGCATAATGACCGCTTCTATCGCTGCTCCGCCGTAGCCCCTTCCCTGGAATTCAGGTCGGATAAAAAGAGGGCTTATATGCATTACCGTATCATCAGAACTATGGCGGTCCCTTACAACTCTTATGGCTCCGACCGTCTCATCCGCACTGGTTACATAGTAAAAGTAACTGTTGGGGCACTTATTGATCTTCCACAAAGTTCTGCTGATACTCTCTCTTGCAGGTGACGTATCGTCATCGTGATACTTGTCATACAACGGCTTAAAAGCTTCTACCTGAAGTGAGTGAAGTTCGTACAAATCTTCCGATGTTGCTCTTATAAGTTCTACCTGCTGCATAATCTTTCCCTCCTAACAAAAATACCGTCTATCCGTGAGTTCGGATAAACGGTATCTTTAATAATCTGATTCAGTAATCTGTTAAATGTTTATCCGAAGAATTGTTGCACGCGATAATAAGAACGTCTTGAATAGACGCTCATATGAGTTGTCTTAGTTGTAAAAGACATTGCCACGCGCATCGCGATCTTCCTCCGAATAGTTATATAGACAGGCTACAGTCCTTATCCTCATATGTCAATCCCGGATTTGCCTCCAATTACTTTATTGCATGACATTAAGCCCTGTGATATATTTTTATTGAACACGTTCAATAATGTAGAGGAGCAGAGTATGAACAAGGAAGAGAAGCTTAGAATTACCAAGGAAAAGCTCATGGAAGCGGCACTGCAGCTTATGGAGAATACCGACAATCCCATGGAGGTTACATCAAGACAGATTGCAGCTAAGGCTGAGGTTCAGCCCGGCATGATCAATTACTGCTTCGGCTCGAGAGAGAATCTGATCTACTCAGTATTTTCCAGGCTCTACAACAGCTTCTTAAGCGATGCAGATGTGGAGTCTTTACTCAAATCAGATCTTCCTCCCAAGGAGCTTCTTAAGGAACTTCATTTCATTGTCGCCAGATGCCTTATAGAACAGTACAACTTTACAAAGGCTATCACCGCCTTCGTCCTCTTCAAAAGAGATTTGTCACAGGAGTCATTCAGTTTCCCCTACATTAAGAAGCACTATAACGGAAGAAAAAGCGACGAGAAATGCCGCATTATAGCATATGAACTTTCCACCATGATGCAGCTTATTATTTTCAGAAAGGATGAGATTCAAGAAGCCTGGGGCCTTGATCTTCACGACGAGAAGGTCCTTAAGTCGGTTATAGACATGCGCATTGATCTCCTTCTCGGTGAATGATATGAACTATATTTTTAAGCTTGGAACAATACCTGAAGACAAAAAGCCGCTCTCAGGCGGCAAGGCTCTGTCTCTTGACCTTATGCTAAGGAACTTAAGGGTAAATGTCCCGTCAGGATATGTACTAGTCTGTAATTCCTATAAGGACGGAGAACTTATTTCCGAAGCAGAGGAAGAACTTAAGTCTTTGATCGGAAGGCTGGACAAAAACTGCACTTACGCGGTCAGATCTTCCGCCATCAACGAAGACGGCAGCGAAGCTTCTTTTGCAGGTCAGTACGAGACGGTAACTGATGTCAAAGCGAGCGACATAGAGACCGCAGTGAAGGACGTCATAAAGTCGGCGGACAACTTAAGAGTTAAGAACTATTCGGACAGCTTCGAGAAGGAAGACAAAGGAATCGCCGTTGTCATCCAGCGCTTCGTAAAGCCGGAATTTGCAGGTGTTATTTTCACTTCAGATCCCATAACGGGCAGCGACGACAAATTTATGGGCAACTTCGTAAGAGGCGAAGGCGAGAAGCTGGTATCGGGAAGTTCCGATGCTTCGGAATTCAGGATAAGCACCATTAAGAAGGGCTACGAAGGAGACGGAGCCTTAAGGCGATATGCCAAAACTTTACGTAAATACTGCATGGCTATACGCTACTGCTATAAGATGCCTGTCGATATCGAGTGGGCCATATCCGAAGGCAAAGTATATATCCTTCAGGCCCGTCCCATAACGACACTTAGAAGAGCCGACAAAGACAGCTACAGAATTAACGGCAGCATGTCAGGCTGCAAGCTTCTTACGAGAACCAACGTAGGAGAGATTTTCCAAAAGCCTGTCTCTCCCATGACAAACAGCGTCCTTGAGATGATTAACGACATCCTGGGGCTTCCCGACTGGCTCGATAATGTCTGCGGACAGCCCTACATGAATATCTCCGTTATGTGCTCTGCCTTTGTCGCTTTCGGAAAGACGGAAGAAGCAGCGTATGCTGCTCTTAAAGACCTTGTCGGCAATGTCCCCGAAGGAACGAAGGTGCCCGTGTCGCCTTTCGACAAGAAGGCATTTCTTAGAAATATTAAGACGCTTCTCTTCCCTAAGGAAAAGTCCAAACTTACAAAGGCACAAAAGCACGAGATGGTCGAAAAGCTCGCCGATATCTCGCGTATGCATATTGATGTTATAAGAGGAATACAAAGCAGCAGCGACTTAATCTCATACTGGGAGAACACAATGCTGCCTTCGGTTAAGGACGGCTTTGCTTCCATCGCGTCAGAATGCGGTACAAGCATGGTGCCCTTATTCAGCACGCGCGGCAAAATCGCGAAGATAGCAGGAAGCGACATGGCTAACCGCCTCTGCGGAGGATGCGTTGGAGTTATAGATTCCATCAAGCCTCTGCTTCTTATAGAAGATGTTATTAACGGCAGGATAAGCCGCGAAGAATACATAAAAACCTGCGGTCACAGATCTGCCGATGAGATGGAACTTATGGCACCGCGCCCTTACGAAGACCCTTCCTTCCCGGATGCACTTCTTGAAGAATACAAAAACAGCAGCATCGACCTTCACGGAATGCAGGCGAAGGAGAAGGCGAAGTTCGAAGAAGCTCTTGCCGAATTTAAGTCTTCCTACCCATCCAAAGCGAAATGGATAGACAAGGAACTCGCGCGCTTTATCCACGCCAACGACTTCAGAGAAGAGATAAGAGGCAAAGGCGTATTTATCTTCTCCGTCTTCAGGGAATTCATACTTAAAGCAGGTGAGCTGACAGGCCTTGGCGACGGTATTTTCTTCCTTTACTGCAATGAGATGTTCGACCTTCTAAAGGGAGATAAAAGCAGCATAAAGCACATAGAAGAGCGCCGCGCTTCTTATAACGAATACTTAAAGTACCCTCCCTTCCCCAACATCATCCTGGGAAGATTCGAACCCGACGCATGGCTTAACGAAGAAGGCAGAAGAAGCGACTTTTACAGCAGCGACAGCAAGGAAGATTACGCATCACTTAGTTCCGACGTAAAAGGCTTCCCCGGAGCATCCGGCAGGATAAGCGGAACAGTAAGAGTAATAAACGATATAAAAGATATAGACAGCATCCAAAGCGGTGACATTCTCGTCACGGTAGCGACCAACATAGGATGGACTCTCGTCTTCCCCAAAGTCTCCGCAATAGTAACGGATATAGGCGCGCCCTTATCTCACGCCGCGATTGTGGCAAGAGAATTCGGTATCCCTGCAGTAGTCGGCTGCGGCAATGCAACTACCCTCCTTAAGACGGGAGACAAGGTTCTGGTAGACGGCTCAAAAGGAACGGTTACAAAGATATAATTCAGTCTTCCTTAAGGGTGTGCGGCACGTTGCCTAGCATGCGGCTATGAGTTAGAATTTAAGTATCTTCGGCCTTCGCTGAAGATACTATTTTAACTATAGGAGAACACTGATATGCCTAATCCTTATTTACCCTCATGGGAATATATACCTGACGGCGAGCCGAGAGTATTCGGCAACAGATTCTATATTTACGGTTCACACGATGTGGCTGATTCCGACTACTTCTGCGACTTCAGACTCAAGGTCTGGTCCGCACCCGTAGACAACCCCAACGAGTGGATCTGCCACGGCGATATCTTCAGAACAACAGACGCAGCTGACAAGGCTCACTTAAGTGACACACCCTGGACCGACGGCAGACTTTTTGCTCCCGACGTAGTAGAGAAGGACGGCAAGTACTATCTCTATGCTTATATCCAGGAAGCAAAGGGATGCGTTGCAGTAAGTGACAAGCCCGAGGGACCTTTTGAACTTCTCGGAACATATGTCTGTGACGAGGAAGAAGCTCCCGACGGAGGCATCTTCATAGATCCCGGCGTACTTGTTGACGACGACGGAAGAGTATATCTCTACGGCGGCTTTTTGAAGTCTTATGTATGCGAGCTTGAAGACGACATGAGAACGGTTAAGAAGGGAAGCGTAATAAGAGACATCATCCCTGATACAGAACCCTTCAATTTCTTCGAGGCTTGTTCTCCCCGTAAGATTAACGGTAAGTATTATCTTATCTACTCCAACCAGGTATGCAGCCAGCTTGCTTATGCAGTCTCAGATTCTCCTACGGGACCTTTTGAGTACAAGGGCGTAATCATCGACAGCGGTCTTAATTACCCCGGAGGCAATAACCACGGCTCACTTATAGAAGCAAACGGCGAGTGGTTCATCTTCTACCACAGAATGACAAACGGCACCATCACTTCAAGAAGAGGCTGTGTCGAAAGGATAGAAATTAAGGATGGCGTCGTACCCGAGATTGAGGCAACATCCTTAGGCTTCGAGAAGGCTCTTAATCCCTTCAAGATCACATCCGCAGATACTGTCTGCCACTTAACAGGCAACAACCTTCTCATGGTAAGTGAGACTGATATCTTCAACCGCCCCATCTGCTCTATCGTTGCAGACGATGTTATGGGCTGGAAGTATTTTGACTTCGGCTACGAGAGAGACAGCGTATCAGAAGAAGAGACAATGAAGTTCGCGGCAAATATTGTTCCCAAGGGACACAAGGGCCGCTTCTCCGTTCATATCGACAGCCCCGACTCCGAAGAGATCGGCCACGTTGACTTCAAGGGAGACGTAGCAGTAGTAACAGGCAGAGTTAAGCGTATCTACGGACGTCATGCAGTCTACCTTAAGTGCGAGAATCTTTACGACGGTCCCTGGAACGAAGGCTTCAAGGGAAGAATCCTTGCAGACCTTAAGTCATTCGTATTCATGTTATAATTCACGTTCATCAGCTGATACATCGAACCGGTCTGCTTAACTGCAGATCGGTTTTTAGTATCGGTGCAACCTTCCCATATCGTTCACGTCTATATAGGTACAAAGCAATACGGAGGACAAGCAAAATGAACAATATACTTAAGAAAAGCACCACACTCGCCCTTGCGGCATCGATAGGTATGTCGATTCTGATGAGCGGCTGCGACAAGGATATACCCGACCCGGAACCTCCCACAACTATGACTACTGCCACAACTGCAACTACAGTTCCCGATTCTTCTGTGGCATTATCTGAACTTTCCTACGCTCCCAACATGGAATTCGCGATTAATCTTTTTAATGCAAGCGCAGCTTACTCCCAGGGCGATAACATAATGATCTCGCCCGCTTCGATAACATTCGCTCTTGCAATGCTTGAGATGGGGGCCGAAGGAACATCCAAGGAAGAGATAATGAATACTGTCTTCCCCGGTATGAGCGAAGAAGAGATTGAAGATTATGTTCAGGCATTTACGGCAAGAATCAACAACAGCGCAGATGTATCTTTCCACACTAGCAATTCTCTTTGGTTCAACGATATAAGCCCCGCGTCCGATTACCTTGACCGAGTCTACTCATCAATGGGAGCCGAATTATTCGGGGATAAGTTCGATAGCAATACTTATCAGCTTATTAACGATTGGGTATCAGAAAACACAGACGGCATGATCAACAATATGTTATCTCCGGAGATTATAGATCCCGATCTTACTCTCTCAGTTCTCGTCAATGCCATCAGCTTTGAGGGCAACTGGAATTCCTTCATAGCCGACAACAATGTTCGCCCGAGCGAATTCACCGACTATCAGGGCAACACATCGGAAGTCAGCACGATGTTTGTGTTCGAGGATATCTATCTTGAGACTTCTCTTGCTACGGGCTTTCTTAAGCCTTATGTGGGCGAACAGTATGCCTTCATGGCAATCCTTCCCACAGATACTACTATCAGTGCTACCGACTTTGCAGCCGGCTTCACTTACGAAGATTATATGGAATTCTTCAACAGCGCCGAAGAATTCGAGGTAACTGCATCCCTCCCCGAATTCACCACACAATCTGAGTTAGAGATGGAAGATACCCTCAGAGATCTTGGTATTAATCAGATATTTGACGATGGAGAGTTTGCTCCCATGCTCGGCGACACCAGCAGCCCTGTCGGAGTATCTCATGTAATCCACAGCACATTTATAGACGTCAACCGCGAAGGCACAAGAGCAGCAGCTGCCACTGCCACAGACGTGGAAACCGCAATGGCAATGGAGCCCTACTTCGTTTATCTTAACCGCCCCTTCTGCTACGCAATCGTAGATATGGAGACCGGCATGCCGATATTTATCGGTGCGGTAAATTCATTAAGCTAACTGACCGTCGAACTATACCTACCGACCTGTCCTGATTAACGGGGCAGGTCGGTTATTTTGTACTCTCCAACATTAAGTGTGGTATTTTATAACCTAGCTGAACTATTGGGGTAATCATGAGCAAGACATTAAGATATTCTTTCAAACGAAGTATTCCGGTGCTATTCGGATACCTGCCACTGGGCGTTGCATACGGTCTTTTGATGAACAGCATCGGCCTTAATGCGCTGTGGGTTTTGTCCTGCTGCACTTTTGTGTACACCGGGGCGCTACAGTTCCTGATGGTGTCGTTCTTTACGGGCGGATTCTCAATGGCCGCGA
>JAKSRK010000052.1 GCA_024403655.1 Saccharofermentans sp.
GCTAATTATGTTCGGCATATGCGCTCATTGCGTTTTGTGATAGACAGTAAATGGAGGAAATAGACTATGAAGATGACATTTCAGCCTAAGAAGAGACAGAGGGCAACAGTACACGGCTTCCGTGCAAGAATGGCTACACGCAGCGGCCGCGATGTTCTTAAGAGAAGAAGACTTAAGGGTAGAAAGAAGCTCGCTGCATAAGGATCACCCAAGTGGTCCTTTTTCAATCGCGTATAAGTGAGGCTTAGATTTTGAAGTCTTATCCTTTGAGGTTTAACTACGAATTCTCTCGGGTTTACCGTAGGGGGACTTATGCGAACGGACGCCACATTACAGTTCATGTATTCAGGCGTCCCAAAAGGTTGAAGCACAATAATTCCCTAGTACCGGCGGATATTATCAGAGTTGGTTTTTGCGCGAACAAAAAACAGCTCGGAGCAGTCGGTCGCAATCACGCCAGAAGACTTATGAGGGAAGCCTACAGAAGGCTTGAACCGGGTCTATCTCCTGGCGCGGATATTGTGATAACACTAAGAAGCGCAGAAGTTATGCCTGTCTATAGCGACATTTCATCGGAGATGGTAAGGCTTATGGACAAGCTAGGTATCTATAAGCAGGAGAAGTCAGGTGGCGGCCAGGTTCTTGATTAGACTCGTAAGGTTCTATCAGAAGCACATTTCGCCCTCTTTGGGAAATAACTGTAAGTACCTTCCCACTTGTTCGGATTATATGATAGGCTGCCTTGAGAAGTACGGGGTAATCAGAGGTCTGCCCCGTGGAATCTGGCGAATTTTAAGATGTAACCCCTTTTCAAAAGGAGGATACGATCCTGTTCGCTGACGGGAGATATTAATGAACTTAGCAATCGTGGGTATTATGGAGCCAATTTTCCTTTTATTTGGTTGGCTCATAAGAATTTTCTATAACTTTTTCGGCAATTACGGTATTTCAATCATTGCACTTACCATTTTTATAAGGCTTTGTCTTGTTCCTCTTAACATTAAGAGCCAGAAGTCAATGCTTAAGATGCAGGCAATGTCAGGTAAGACTGCCGAACTCCAGCGTAAATACGGTGACAATAAAGAGAAGTATCAGGAAGAACTGATGAAGCTTCAGAGAGAGAACGGTATCGGTTTCTCCGGATGCCTTCTTCCTTTCCTTCAGCTATTCTTCCTTATCCCTATGTACCAGATCGTAAGTGCACCTCTTCGTTTTGTTGCACAGGTACCTTCAGAGAACATCAAGGCGATGATTGAACTTGCAAACGACAAGGGACTTACTGAAGGTGTTCGCGGTTTAAGAGAGAATTTCCACATCGGTCTTATTCAGATTCTTGATACAAACGAAGGATTCTTAAGCGAGTGTATTTCCAAGGGTTATATCTCCATGGGCCAGCTCGTAGATCTTAATTTCTTCGGTATGGATCTTACAAAGATTCCTTCATGGAATCCTGTTACTATCATCTCTAATCCTGGTCTTTATGTACCTCTTTTGAGTTTCCCCGTATTGGTGCTTCTTACAACATTAATCTCCAATCAGCTTATTAAGGTTCTTAAGCCTGATTATAAGGAGCAGAAGGAAGCAAAAGAGCGCGAGAAGAATAATCCTGCCAGACAGGGACAGTCAGCTACACCCGGTACAGCCGATTCAGCTGAAGCATCCATGAAGATGATGAACTACATGATGCCTGTCCTCATGCTTGTTACTACATTTACACTTCCCGCTGCCATGGGTCTTTACTGGGTAGTCGGTGGCGTAATGGGTATCCTTACACAGCTTATCGTTTATTTCATGTTCACGAAGCCCTATGAGATTAAGAAGAAAGAACTTCAGGAAAAGCAGAAGAATGCTTTCAAGAAGAATAAGCAGGATAGTGCCGATACTTCTTCAAAGGGCAAAAACAAAAAGAAGAAATAATCTTTTTACGGAGGCCATATATGGAAAAATCAGTCGTTAAGACAGGCAAGACAGTCGATGAAGCTATCGAGAGCGCACTCGCTGAGCTTGGCGTAGCAAAGGAAGATGCAAAGATCGAGGTTATCAGCGAGCCTACAGGCGGCTTCCTCGGTATTGGTTCAAAGGAAGCAGAAGTTAAGGTTACTGCTGATATCGCTGAAGAAGAAGAGGAAGTTGTTTACTACGGTGACGACGAGAACTTCGAGGGTGATGCTGTTACAGAGGCTGAGGATGCAGCTGTAGGATTCGTTGCAGAAGTACTTTCCGGCATCGGCATTCACGGTAATATGGATTCTTACAGAGAGGATGATGCAATCTATATCTCTGTATCAGGTGCTGACTGCGGTGCGGCTATCGGTCGTCACGGTGAGACACTTGAGTCTATCTCTTATCTTACAAATCTCATCGCTAACAAGCACAGTGAGGACAGAGTACACGTACACCTTGATGTAGGCGGATATAAGAGACACAGAGAGCAGGTTATCAAGAACCTTGCTGATCGTGCAGCTTCCAAGGTTAGAAGAACAGGCCGTAAGGTTGCAATGGAAGCAATGAACCCTGCTGAGAGACGCATCGTTCATTCATATCTTCAGGACGTAAACGGTGTAACAACTCATTCAGAGGGTGAAGAGCCTTCAAGAAGAGTTATCGTTACTCCTGACAATAACTGATCCCCATGGATCTTTGCGAGCTTGACAACAGGCCTTTCTGTGCATGCTCGACGCCGTCCGGGACGGCCGGTATTGCCGTAATAAGGCTATCCGGAGAAGGATCGTCTTTAATTGCCGATAAGTGCATTAAGATAGTAAGAGCATACGATGAGAGCGTAAAAGTTTGTTCTCAGATGCCGGGATATACCGCATGTTATGCACGCTTTGAAGATCCTGCTGACGGAAGGTTAATAGACAATGTAATAGTTATGCATTTCGTTGCACCGCATTCTTATACGGGTGACGAGATGTTTGAGATCTCCTGTCATGGCGGTTCTGCCGTTAAGCAGGAGATTCTGTCTGTTTTGGAATCTAACGGCGCCCGTCCTGCAGGAAGAGGAGAGTTTACAAAGAGAGCCTTTATTAACGGCAAACTCGATCTTGCTGAAGCTGAGGCGGTAATGGATGTTATTAATGCCGATTCGGCAAGAGCGCTTGATGCCGCTAACTCTCAGATACACGGAGACTTATCTTCAAAGCTCGATATGTATGAGAAGAAGCTTTACGAGGCACTAGCTCTTATCGAGATGATTGTCGAATTTCCGGAACACGATGACACTCCCGAGAATACGGATAAGATAACCGAGATTTGCAGGAAAGCGGTTAGCGGCCTTGATTCACTTATAAGAAGCTACTCGAAGGGCAGAATGCTGACAGAGAGAATGAAGATTGTCCTCTGCGGTAAACCCAACAGCGGTAAGAGTACCCTTCTGAATGCAATTGCCGGTTTTGACAGAGCTATCGTAACCGATACTCCCGGAACTACAAGAGATACTCTTGAACTTCAGGCAGATATCGCATCTATTCCGGTTACGGTAGTTGATACTGCCGGATTAAGAGATACTTCGGATGAGATTGAAGAGATGGGAATAAGAAGAGCTGTTACTGCTTTGTCAGAAGCAGATCTGGTATTCTATCTTATTGCTCCTGATGAAGACGTATCTTCTGTAGAAGAAAACCTCAGGGATATGGATCCTAATAAGACTAAGGCTGTATTTACCAAGTCCGACGAGGGCGACAATCCTCATAAGAAAGAGATTGAGGAGCTAATCAGAGCTCACGGAATAAATGACTTTGTAGAGATATCAGCCAAGAGCGGCCTTAATATGGATCTTCTTGAGCAGGAAGTCAAGAAGACTTACGAAGCTGCCGGCGGCCTTCTTGCAGAGAACATCCTCATTATGAGTAAGCGTCATGCGGATGCACTGACATCAGCTTCTGATAAGCTTAATAGTGCCATAGAGGCCGTAGAAGGCGGACTTGGCGTAGATATTGCATCGTCAGTAATAAGAAGCGCCCTGGATGATCTGGGAGCGATAACGGGTAAGACCGTATCAGCGGAACTTGCCGATACTATATTCTCACGCTTTTGTATAGGAAAGTAATATGAACATAAAACAAGCTTTAGAGACACAGAATGCATATATGGCAGGAGAGTACGACGTAGCAGTCGTAGGAGCAGGACACGCCGGCTGTGAAGCAGCTGCAGCGTGTGCGAATCTTGGCCTTAAGACAGTCCTTTTTACACTTCACCTGGACAGCCTTGCCAATCTCCCTTGTAACCCCAGCATCGGCGGTACAGCCAAGGGACAGCTTGTTCGCGAGATTGATGCTCTGGGCGGTGTCATGGGAAAGATTGCAGATAAGTGCTGCATCCAGATGAGAATGCTTAACAGATCCAAGGGACCTGCGGTATATTCACCAAGAGCTCAGATGGACAGAAGCAAGTATTCGGTTGCCATGAAGTGTTATCTGGAGAAGCTCCCTGATCTTGATATCAGACAGGCTCATATAACTGACCTTCTTACAAGTGATGACGACAAAAAGTCAGTAGTCGGAGTTATGACCGAGAGCCGTGCAGTATATTCGGCTTCGGCAGTAGTTATCTGCTCCGGAACCTATATGGAATCAAGAACCATAAGAGGCGAAGTAGTATGCCTCACAGGTCCTGATGGTCTTCCCAGATCGATAGGGCTGTCAGCTTCCCTTGCTTCTGCAGGCATTCCGATGCTTAGGTTTAAGACCGGAACTCCCGTAAGAGTAAATTCGGGCAAGATAGATTTTTCCGTAATGACAAGACAGGACGGAGAGACTGATGTTCCGCCGTTCTCATTTGATAATGAAATGAACGGAATCGGTGTTCCCGAGGAGCAGGTTCCGTGCTGGTCGGTATGGACTACGCCCGAGACCCGCGAGATCATAAGCTCCAATATGGACAGATCACCTCTTTACAGCGGCGTAATAACGGGAATAGGCCCCAGATACTGTCCTTCGATAGAAGATAAATTCATGCGCTTCCAGGATAAGGAGCGTCACCAGATATTTGTAGAACCCATGGGAGAAGAGACAAATGAGATGTATCTTCAGGGCTTCAGTACTTCGCTTCCCGAGGAAGTTCAGATCAGGATGGTAAGAAGTCTTCCGGGACTGTCGGAAGCGGTTATCCAGAGAAGTGCTTATGCAATTGAGTATGATCTCGTAGATCCTCTGTCGCTTCTTCCGACTCTTGAATCCAAGATTGTGGAAGGTCTTTATACGGCCGGTCAGATAAACGGTTCTTCCGGTTACGAAGAGGCTGCGGCACAGGGAATAATCGCAGGAATTAATGCGGCTTTGAAGGTAAAGGGAGAAGAGCAGATTGTTCTTAACAGATCCGATGCCTACATAGGAGTTCTTATAGACGATCTCGTTACCAAGGGTACATCGGAGCCTTATCGTATGATGACATCAAGAGCCGAGTACAGGCTTTTCTTAAGACAGGATAACGCCGACAAGAGACTTACTCCCATCGGTAAGAAAGTCGGACTTATCTCGGATGAGAGATACGAGAAGTATATAAAGAAGCAGGAAGATGTCGAGAAGGAGACTTTGCGACTGAGACAGACATATATAGCTCCTACAAAAGAGCTTGAAGAGATTCTTGTAAGTGCAGGAACGACTCTTCCCCAGTCAGGTATATCTCTCGCAGAGCTTTTAAAGAGACCTCAGGTTACTTACGAGCTTATAGCTCCCGTTGACGGCAAGAGAGAGCCTTTGCCCGTTGCGGTTACCAAAGAGGTAGAGACGATATTAAAGTACGAAGGTTACTTAAAGCTTGAGAAGGAGAAGATAGAGAAGTTTGCACAGCTTGAGAGAAGACTTCTTCCTTCTGATATTAACTACGAATCAATAAGCGGTCTGAGACTTGAAGCAAGACAGAAGCTTAACAGCATCCGTCCTCTTAATATAGGACAGGCTTCAAGAATCTCAGGCGTGTCTCCGGCAGATATATCGGTTCTGCTTGTATATATGGAGACACTTAAGAGAAAAGACAAAGAGGATTAAGATAATGCCCGATGAAGAATTAACACCGGTCCTTCAAGAAGGAGCGACAAGTATAGAAGTTCCGTTGAATGCTGAAGAAATCAACGCCTTTTGTAAGTATGCGCAGCTTTTGAGAGAGCGCAACAAGGTTATGAACCTCACTAATATCGTAGACGATCAGGGCATAGCCATGAGGCATTTCGTTGATTCTCTTACAATAGTTCCTTACATAAAGGATGAGCAGAAGAAGCAGGGCAGAGAGAATCTCAGCATAATCGATGTCGGAACAGGAGCAGGCTTCCCCGGAATTCCCGTAAAGGTGAAGCTTCCCAAACTTAAGCTGATTCTTATGGATTCTTTGCAGAAAAGAATTAATTTCCTTGAGGACGTAGCCAAAGAGATTAATCTCGACGGAGTTACTACGATTCACTCCAGGGCAGAGGATGCGGGCAGAGATAAAAGATACAGGGAAAAGTACGATATAGCCACGGCGAGGGCTGTAGCAGCGCTTCCCGTGCTTTGTGAGTATTGTTTGCCTTTCGTGAAGGTCGGTGGCGTATTCCTTGCGATGAAGGGCAAAGCCGAAGAAGAGATTAAGGAGTCTCAGAAGGCGATTGCGCTTCTTGGCGGAACCATAGAGAAGACGGATACTTTTATGCTTCCCGGAAGCGACATGAACAGAGCTGTTGTAGTAATAAGAAAGGTTCGCCCTACGCCGCCTCAGTATCCGAGACAGGCAGGCAAACCTTCTAAGGCACCTTTAGGTAAATAAAGCCGTATTATGTACGCTTATTGACGGAAGAAGATACTTCCTCCGAATCGTCGGCAACAAGCCCTTCAAGCTGCAGCCTTTTGAGGGTCTCCAAAATGAGATCCTCAGATGCGTGTACTGAGTTTAAGTTGTCGGAAACAGTCTTTTTAATGTTGTTCTCAAACGGATAATTCATATTTTGTCTCACCTTTTGCAGTCTTATTTTTGTCTTCGAAAGCGGCAAGCTTTTTCCTTGCCCTGAACAGACGGCTTCGAACGGAACTTTCTGTTATCTTACATACACGCGCTACGGCAGCATTATCCATCTGGCAGTAGTATTTAAGCAGGATAACATCTTTGTACACAGGGTCGAGAGCCTGGATCGCGTCCCAAAGGTCTCCTTCGGGATTAAGTGTATCGAAATAAAGGTCTTCTACCTCGCGACCGTCTACGGAAGGCCGCACGTTGGGAGAGGACGTCGTTTTATTCTCTGTGTGTTCTCCCTCTGTCTCTGTAAGCTGATCGTAAGAGCCGGTCCTGGTAGACCAGGAGGATTTGAGATAATCCTTGCAGACATTGCGGGCTATTGCCATAAGCCAGAACTTGGGAGGGCAGTCTCCCGCAAATGTGTCGCGCTTACGAAGGACTTTTACAAATACATCTTGAAATGCATCCTCTGCAAGACATCTCTTCCCCAAGTAGTAGCTTGTTACACGAAGAACGTCGTCCGCATAAAGACGAACCAGATCTTCAGTAGCGGGAAGTACAAATTCTTTGCCCATACGTAATTCCTTTCCAATGTGTTACATATAAATGACGAGCAGATTCTTATATCCGTTGCAGATATACACAAGAATATTTAAGGGAAAAATGAATGAATCCAGATCGGCACCTGTGTAATTCCCTATATATTATAATATACACGCGCGTAAATATTATAATATATACCATGTTATGGTATAATCTATGAGTATGAATATAGCCCGAAGTTTAAACGGAGGAAAAGATGGCAAACGATAAAGAACTGCGTAAACAGCAGGAACAAGAAATGGATTCTGTCTTCAGATCGGAGCAGAATACTATTGTACCCGTCGACCTTGATAAGGAGATGAGAAAGTCGTTTATCGACTACGCCATGTCGGTTATTACAGACAGAGCGCTCCCTGATATCAGAGACGGTCTTAAGCCGGTTCAAAGAAGAATACTTTATTCAATGTTTTCACAGGGTTTCACCCCTGATAAGCCTTATCGTAAATGTGCTACCACGGTCGGTGACGTTCTCGGACGTTTCCACCCTCACGGAGATGCATCAGTTTACGACGCACTCGTAAGACTTGCACAGGATTTCTCGCTGAGACATCCTCTTGTAGACGGTCATGGTAACTTCGGTTCCATCGACGGTGACCCGCCGGCTGCTTACCGTTATACAGAGGCAAGACTTGAGAAGGTTGCTCTCGAGATGATGAGCGATATCGGCAAGAATACTGTCGAGATGCGCCCCAACTTCGATGAGCACGAGATGGAGCCCGTTACACTTCCTTCGAGATTCCCTAATCTCCTTGTAAACGGTTCAGTAGGTATTGCCGTAGGTATGGCTACCAACATTCCTCCCCATAACATGGGTGAGACAATTGACGGCGTTATAATGATGCTCGACAATCCCGACGTTACTGTCGAAGAACTTATGGAAGTAGTAAAGGGTCCTGATTTCCCCACAGGTGGTCAGATTCTCGGAACTTCCGGTATAAGAGAGACATATAGAACAGGACGTGGCCGTATTGTTGTAAGAGCTCACGCAGAGATTGAAGACGGTCCCGGCGGCAAGCAGAGAATCATCATCCACGATCTACCTTTTGCAGTTAATAAGGCAAGACTTATCGAGCGCATGGCAGATCTTGTTAAGGATAAGAAGGTAGAGGGTATCTCCAATCTTCGCGATGAGTCCGACCGTAATGAGATGGTTCGTATCGTTATCGATGTTAAGAAGGAAGCTAATCCCGACGTAGTTCTTAATCAGCTTTATAAGAACTGTGCTCTTCAGGATGCATGCTGCGCCAACATGATTGCTCTCGTACCTGATGCAGAAGGTAAGCTTGAACCCAGAATGATCACGCTTATCGACGCTCTCAAGTACTATATCGAGCATCAGGAGAATGTCGTAACAAGAAGAACTGAGTTCGATCTTGAGAAGGCTGAGGCAAAGCGCCATATCGATGAGGGTCTCCTTATCGCCATGGATCACATCGATGAGATTATCAATATCATCAGATCTTCAAGAACAGAGAACGAGGCTATGGCTAGAATGTGCGAGAGATTCGGATTCTCCGACAAGCAGGCCAAGCACATCGTAGACATGAGACTCGGTCGTCTTACCGGTCTTGAGAGAGAGAAGCTTGAAGCAGAGATTAAGGAACTTGAAGAGAAGATCGCATTCTATAACACTGTATTGAGCGACAGAGAAGTTCTTCACAGTGTAATCAAGGATGAGCTTCTTGAAGTAAGACGTAAGTTTGCTACTCCCAGAATTACTGAGATCGTACACGGTTCCTTCGAGGATATCGACGATGAGTCACTTATCCAGGAAGAGGATATCGTAGTAACACTTACACATTTCGGTTATATAAAGAGACAGAGAATCGATACTTATAAGAGTCAGCACAGAGGCGGCAGAGGAATCTCCGCTCAGGGCAGAAGAGAAGAGGACTATATAGAGAAGATCCTCACAACAACTACTCATAAGTTCCTTCTTTGCTTCACAAATACCGGACGTGTATTCAAGATTAAGGGTTATCAGATTCCCGAGACGACCTCAAGAAGTGCAAGAGGAACAGCTCTTGTTAATATCCTGAAGCTCCTTGAAGGCGAGAGAATCAGAAATATTATCCCTCTCGAAAGCTTCGACGATGAAGGCATCTATCTTACCGTTGCCACCAAGAGCGGTATCGTTAAGAGAACACCGGTTAAGAGCTACGCGAATATTAATAAGAATGGTCTTATCGCCGTTAATATCAGAGATAACGATAAGGTCGTAGATGTAGCTGTAACAAGAGATAATCAGGAGATTATCCTCGTTTCCAAGAGCGGTAAGGCCATCAGATTCAATTCCGATGATGTTCGTGAGACCGGACGTAATACATCCGGTGTTCGCGGAATGAAGCTTGACGACGATGATGTTATCGTAGGAATGGTTCCTGTTACGGATAACGGTGAGCTTCTTGTTATATCCGAGAAGGGATACGGCAAGAGATCAGGTGTTGACGAATACAGACAGCAGAACAGAGGTGGTAAGGGTCTTATTACCTATAAGGTATCCGAGAAGACAGGTAACCTTGTAGGCTGTACTCAGGTTACTAACGATCAGGATCTTCTTATCATCACGGATAGCGGCGTAATCATAAGAGTATCGGCAACCGAGATTCCCGTTCTGTCCAGAGCGACATCCGGTGTACGACTCATGAAGGCATCCAGTGCTTCAATCGTCGATTTTGCAATTGCATATCACGAGGAAGAGGAAGAAGAACTTGTTGAAGGCGAAGCTGTCGAAGGACAGGAAGCTGATGCGTCTGTAACCGAAGCAGAGGGAGAACCTTCTGAGACAAATGGAGATAAAAATGAATAACAGCCTGAGACGCTTTTGGAGCAGGGGCGCTGCTCTTCTGTTGGCGATGATAATGTCCATAGCATTCTTAAGTCCTGTCGCAGGCAGGAACTTAAGCGCCACGGTAGACCAGCCCGTCCTGACGCTCCCCACTCTCGACGAAGTAAACTGTGCGGCTTATTGTGTATTCGATAAGACCGCAGATCAGATAATCATGGGTAAGACTCCCCATAACAGAGTCTATCCCGCATCCATGACCAAGATCATGACTGCCCAGCTGGCCCTTGATTATCTCGATACGGATGCATATCTCACCGTGTCGCAGAATGCTCTCGACAATATCTCAAGCGACTCTACCATCATGGGTGTAACCTTAGGTGAAGAGTTCAAGGTATCGGAGCTTCTATACGGTCTGATGCTCCCGTCAGGTAACGATGCAGCCAATGTCCTTGCTGAAGGTGTTGTCGATGCAATGCTCGACAATTATCCCGCAGATGGAACTGAGGTCGGTCCCGATGGAGTTAACTCACAGTATCTTGTAGATGCTTTGGGCGTATCCGAGCAGGAGATAAGAGACAGCTTTAAGCTTTCCGCTTTTGCTGAACTTATGAATCTTCGTGCTTCCAATATCGGATGTACAGGTACACACTTCGTGAATGCTCACGGTCTTCATAGCGACGAGCATTATACGACAGCCAGTGACCTCACCAAGATAATGGCTAAGGCCTGTGAGAATCCGGACTTTTGTACAGTCATAAGTTCACCAACTCATATCTTCCAGGGAACAAACAATCATCCGAACGATGCATGGTCGATTGTAAGAAATTCCAATAATATCCTTAGCGACCCCTGGCTCTGTGCGACGACTCCTGAAGGTGAAGATACTCATATCACAGCCTTTGTAGGTGGTAAGACAGGTACAACGTCGATTGCCGGTACCGGAATGACGACATATTCGGTTAACGAGAACGGTCATGAACTCTTTGTAGCAGTCTGCGGAATTCCTTCCGAAGAGTACAGTAATCAGACTATTTATGTCGCATCAGTTGTAGCTTACGGTCATCTGACATGCTGGAATAACGATCCTACGAGCGTCCTTCCCGGAACAACAGGCGATTACAGAAGATCTAATTCAACAACTGCTGAGCTTCCTCAGTATGATCCGCTGATAGTTCCTTTTGATACAGTAGATGCTGATTATATGCCTGAGGGCTATGTCCCGCCGTCTGAAACGTTAGAGCAGGAGGACGATCTGCCTGATACGGATCCTGATCAGGAAGGCGCTGAAGTCCCTGAAGAGATTCGGTCGGAAGAACCTGCAGATGACGCTGAGAATAAGAGCTCTGCTGAAGAAGAGGATGAGATTGATACAAGTACACTTAAGGGTAAGATACTTGCATCGTCATTAGGAAAGTTCGTTAAGAAGAATCCCTTCATCTCAGGTGTAGCAGTAGGACTCATGATATTGATTCTGGTTCTTCTTACTATCCTTATCGTAAGAATAGTCAAGAACAGCAACAAGAAGAAGAGAAGGAAGGCTCGCCCCTATAGCGGCAACATAAGCTTCTGATCTTATTAGCAAATAACAAAGAGCAGCTCACTTCATAGTGAACTGCTCTTTTAGTTTGCAACTAATACAAAAAAGGGAATAAAAAAGACCTGCCCGGTGAAGGACAGGTCTTAGAATCAGCAAATCTGAAATAAGTTATCAGAGACCCTTAACGCTCTCGATAGCAGCGCGGATGTTAGCCTCAGACTTATTGAAGAGATCCATCTCAGTAGCGTTAAGAGGAAGCTCAAGGATCTTCTCAACACCGGAACCACCAAGGATACAAGGTACGTTCATGGAGATGTCTGACTTACCATACTGGCCATCAAGCTTTGTACATACTGTACGTACTGTGTGCTCGTTGTTAAGGATAGACTCAGCAAGAGTTGTAGCGGAAACAGCGATACCGTTGAATGTAGCTCTCTTGAGCTTGATGATCTCTGCGCCGGAAAGTCTTGTCTTGTCAGCGATCTCAGCCTTCTGCTCGTCGTTGAGTTCAATACCAACAAGCTTAGCATACTCATCAACAGGCATACCAGCGATGTGTGTACGGCTCCAGCAAGGGAACTGTGTCTCACCGTGCTCACCGAGAACATAACCGTGAACGTTTCTAACGTCTACGTTGAGCTTCTGAGAAAGGAGATATCTGAAACGTGCGGAGTCAAGGTTTGTACCGGAACCGATGATTGTTCCTGTAGGAAGTCCTGTCCACTCAGCGATCTTGTATGTAACAACATCACAAGGATTTGAAACGAGCATGATGATACCACCATTGTAGTGCTGCATGATGCTGTCTGTGATGATGTGAGCAAGCTTAACGTTCTTAACTGCGAGGTCGATTCTTGTCTCGCCTTCTTTTCTGGGGATACCAGCTGTTACGATGATGATATCGCAATCCTTAACGTCAGAATAATCACCAGCGTGAATATTCATGTGACCAAGGAAAGGAAGACCGTGGCTGATATCGAGAACCTCACCCTGTGCCTTATCTGTGTTAACGTCGATAAGAACAAGCTCTGCGCATGTCTGCTTGATAGACATAACAAATGCTACAGCAGCACCAACTGAACCTGCGCCGATAATGGCGATCTTGGAACCTTCTTTTTTGTCCATAATAATGAACCCCCTAACGATATATTTTGATTAAGGCTCAAACGAGCCTGAAAAAAGCTACAGAAAGAATAACAGAATCCGAGCAGGAAATAAACCCTAATAATAAAAATATATAACATATATATATTTATAAGTATGGGCGCCGATCGAATATAAAGATAATTCAAAAGCAGTTAACAGACTGTACTTAAATGGAAGATATAATAGAAATCACCACTCCTCGAAATGCCCTGCAACATGTTTGCAACAAAGCTCGAAATGCAGCTATATAAGCGTTTGAGGGGAGCCGGGAGCGAGCACTTCAAAAAAATATCGAAAAATTTGAAAAAAGTACTTGCAAAAGGAATCATACCGAGATATACTATCGGAGCGCTTGAGGGAGAGCACAAAAGAGCTCAAACAAAAGCACTAAGGAACTGAAAAAAGTGCTTGACAAAGCAAAACGAATTTAGTATCCTTAACAAGCACTTCGCAAGAGCAAAGCTCGGAGCGAGGGCGCGGATCTTGAAAATTGAATAGAATGCAGAACTTGAAAAA
>JAKSRK010000053.1 GCA_024403655.1 Saccharofermentans sp.
ACCCTGCTTATTGAGTTCTCGATTATAGTCTCGACAGCTTCAGGGACAATCTCAATAACCAGATTCGGAACCTTTGTCTTATTCAGTAATTCGAACTGCTCCAGCGCGTTTGAATAACTCTTATCGCTAATCCAGATATCGCCTGTCTTCAAGTTCTTGCTTATGCAGTCCAGAATAGCTTTTCTGTCAACTTCATTGGCCATTCCGGGAGAGCATACCATGACTGATTTCTTTAAGAAGCCTTTGACGCCTGCCGCTTTATAGGCTCTGTCTATCAACTGCTTGAACAAAGCCAGTGCCGCAGTATATTCAGCTATCCTGCCTTCTTCGAGCGGGGATATTACACTTGCACCTTCAAGTTCGACGTATTTGTCGCACTCCTGCCCGATAGCGAGTATTTTCCCTGAAGAAGTCTCATATGCCACCAGAGCTTTATCTTTTACTTCTACGTTTTCTTTCCTGAATCTGATTATAATTTGAGCAGCATCCATAAGCACTTATTCCTGTTTTTCAATTTGCCTTCTATTATACTCGATTCATTCATTTACACGAAGTCGCTCTACAACCGTCTTTGCGGCTGTGACAGAGTATACGACGTAAGGTATAAGCACGCCGAATATGGCAAATACAAGCGCGATAACAGCAATGGGAGCCACGGAGTACTGCGGGTCTATAAAGCCCGATTCTGCGAATAGTACTGTAAAAGGGAAATGCAGAATCGAGTAGATTATGGTGCCCAGAAGAATGCTTCCCGCTACATAACAGATTCCTTCCGTAATAAGGATTTTCTTCTGCTGCCTGTCAGTCATGCCGATAGCCTTAAGAACAGCAAACTCATGAGAACGAGTAAGAATACCGGTAAGAACCGCATTAACAAAATTCAAAATACCGATAATAAGAAGTACAACACAAATACTAATCGTTATGCTTCTTATAGCATTCTCAAAAGCCTGCAATTCCATTCTCTCGGTAGCTTCGCTCTTATACTGAAGTCCGCTCCTCTCACAGTAATCTCTGATATACTCGTCAGTTGCTTCAATATCACCTGACTCAGGTGCATCAAAGACAGTAAGATAACGATACATTCTTCCGTTCGTATCAGCCTGAAGCTTAGATACCGGTAATACCAGCGAATAGGAATCTCCAAATATATAACCGATAAAAAGATCGGAAGAATAAGATACTACCGCGCAGATCTCATACTCTTTTGTATTTTCCACCGGTTCAGGCTCTATTAGTTCATAAGGAATCGAGTCAATGAGAGCCTGATCTTCGATTACTTCACCGGTTCTTGTATCGATAAAATTCACATATCCATAGTCGACGGTAATTCTATCTCCTACATGAACTTCTTCACCGAGATTGGAATCCAAAGTGACTGCTATCGCATTGGAATCAGGATCAAACAGAGGAGCAATATCTCCGTCGATTACTTCGACATAATCAAATAGATTCTCATCGTAGGCGCTGACAACCGCAAGCTTATCTTCTCCTACTCTTGGAATTCCGGCTGTTGTATAAGCAGAGCCCCAATTGGCAAAATTCATATCAGCATTAATGTTCTCAATATCGATATCGCTGATAAAATCCGCGGGGGTATCTCCATACACAGTAGGAATCTCGAAGTTAAAGAAGTCACTGTTACTGACCTTAAAGGCAAAATCCGAATGGTAGTAATTCACGAATGAGACACCTTTGGATAAGCTTATTCCAAGACAAAGAATTACAATCGGAAGTGCCATGGAGAAGAATACGAGGATTGTCTTCTTTTTATTACGCGCGAGATTTCTCACAGCCATTCCAAAAAGACCTGATACCTTCTTGTTGTTCTTGTTATCCGTCTTAACTTCACTGTATCTGAATGCTTCCACGGGAGAAATCTTTGAAGCGATTCTGCCCGGTTTACTGCATGAGACAAAAACCGTAATAAGTGCAAAAATGCATGACGTTATAAAGATCCACGGGGATACGGAAAAGCTGTCTGCTACCGGAGCCAGTATCGTAGATAAGAAGATAGTAGGAGAAGTTAATTTGCCGACAATATATCCGAGAATAAGTCCAATGGGTATACCGATTGCACTTAATATAAGCGACTGAATTCTGATAATTCTTTTAAGCTGCTTACCTGTAACTCCGATAGTCTTCAAAAGACCATAGTAGGATATGTCGTTAACAACAGAAATCTGGAAAATATTGTAGATGATAAGATATCCGCTCATTCCAATCACCAGCAGGAAAATGGCAAGGATAAATAATGATCCGCCGTCAAAGAAAGCTTCCTGCTTGATTTTATATTCTCCGAATCTCACACCTGTCTCATCGAACAAAGTCTCTTCAAAGGCAAAGAGATTACCTTTTACGGTAATATCCAGTCGCCTGATGCTGTTTACCGACTCTGCAAACTCTTCAGATACCAATACATAGTGACAGGAGGCTATACTGTTCTCAGCGAAGATACCGACAAGCTCAAATTCAGCCACTGTAGGACAGGCATCAGCATTACCGTATTCGACATATGGAATACTGATGATTGTGCCTGTCTCTTCCGGAAGATTAAGAGCCTTAAGAACGCCTGCGTCAACAGCAATTTCATTCGCGTTCTCAGGCAGACGACCTTCTACAGGCTCTGCAAAATGCCAGACCGCATCCTGACTATCCAGGTAGCAAATCTCAAGCGGCTTATTGGAAAAAGGCTCACTGTCATATGAACCGACTCTGAGCTGCCAGGCTGATTCACGAACATTCCCGTAACTTAATATCTCATCTGCCTGCTCATCGCTGATATTATCAAAATACAGATCCGCGGCGCAGCCGGCAATTCTGTCATCTAATGCCCTGGAAGCAGTAATGAATGAGAAAGCAACCGAGAAAATACTTGTAATAAGCAAAGTAGTAAGAACAATCGCAGCTACCGCAATAATGTTTCTCTTTGCAGATTTCTTCAACGTCTTTATTGCAAGCCTGCGAATGCAGGGAGAGTTTTTAACATTCATACAGACACACTCCCTTACGCATTCACGATGCGGCCGTCTTCAATTCTAATGATACGGTCCGCAGTCTGAGCTATCTCGTCATTATGAGTGATCATTATGAGTGTCTGATTATATTTCCTGCATGTTGTCTTAAGAAGGCCTAATACATCAAGGCCTGTCTTGGAATCAAGATTACCTGTAGGCTCATCGGCAAGAATAATCGCAGGCTTTGAAGCAAGCGCTCTTGCGATGGCTACTCTCTGCTGCTGTCCACCGGATAACTGAGTCGGGAGCGAATCAATCTTCTCCTTAAGTCCGAGTGTATTAATGATATCGTCGATAAGTTTCTTATCGGGCTTTTTACCGTCGAGTTCTACCGGAAGCACAATGTTGTCGTAAACATTTAGTACCGGAACAAGATTAAAAGACTGGAAGATAAATCCTATTTTCCTTCTTCTGAAGATTGTAATAGCTTCGTCGTTCATCTTCTGAAGCTCATTATCGTCTATTATTACGCTTCCCGAATCCGGCTTATCAAGTCCTCCGAGCATATTAAGAAGCGTTGATTTACCGCTTCCCGAAGTTCCTACGATAGCCAGAAACTCTCCCTTATTTACAACGAGGCTCACATCATCGAGGGCGTGAACTTCGGTATCACCTTTTCCATATGTTTTCTTAAGATTAATCGCTTTTAAGATTTCCATCTATAAGTCTCCTTTAATTTGAATACCATAACTTCATGTCCGCTACGATACCCATCATACGGAAAGATTCTTTCCAGATTCTGTCTGACAAAGAGGAAGATTATGACAGTTTTGACAGATTTGAATCAGTTAACCGGAACAAAAATCGAGAATGTCGTTCCTTCGCCCTTTACGGAACTAAGCTTAATATATCCGCCTTCATCCGTAATAATCTCACGAGCCAGGTATAGTCCGATTCCGACACCCTCTCTCTGAGACACCTCGGAAGAACGGTAGAATCTTTGAAAGACCTTCGCAGAATCTTCTTCACTGATTCCTATTCCGCTGTCCTTTACATCGATTCTCGCGAAGACTGCAGTAGTGCTGAGACTAATCTCAACAGAACCCGAATCCGTATACTTAATCGCATTATCAACGATATTGATAAGTGCTTCCCTGGTCCACTTCATATCAAAAACAGCTTCTACATCACTGCTGTCATCAGAGGGACCTGTAAGTTTTAAACCCTTCTCAGAAGCCTTCACACCAAGCTCGGTGACAACAGAATCCAGCAGTTCCTTAAGTGAATTCTTCTTCGCATCTATTGCCACTATTCCGCTCTCGAGCCTGGACAGCTTAACTAAGGAATCAATAAGGAACCTGAGTTTTTCCGTCTGGCTATGAATCATCTCGACCGATTCTTTGCCTTCAGGACTCAGTTCTTCGCCTTCGCTAAGCAGTTCCGAATACAAAAGGAGATTTGCTATGGGAGTTTTGGTCTGATGAGAAATGTCAGAGATCATCGTCTTGATGCGGTCCTTCTCTTCTGCCATATTAGCTTTACTGGCAAGAGAAGAATCGAGGAAATCCGCGAATCTGGACTCAAGAGCAGACACTTCAGATTCGGAGAAGTCGCTTGCCTTAAACTCCCCTTCTTCCGCTTTGTCTATCATGTCATTAAGCCTGTCGATTGTCCCTGATGCATTGCGCTTAACGACTATGGCGTAGACTACAGCCGCCGCAGCAGCCAGTACAGAGCAGCTTATAAGAAAAGTTCTTATCATTTACTGCCCTCGCCGTCATCCATGGACCACTTATATCCAAGTCCGTATACAGTCTTAATATACTTCTGCGCAGAGAGCTTTGTGCGCAGTCTCTTTACTGCAACCGAGAGTGCATTCTCGTCTACGTACTCACTGCCGTCTATCCACACCTTATCAATAAGATCATTTCGCTTAACGACAATATCTTCGTTCTTAACAAAGATATAAAGCAGTTTCTGCTCTGTTTTGCTGAGTTCTACAAGCTCTCCCTTAACTTTAAAAGTCATCTTAAGGAAGTCAAAATCATACTCATTCTTCGCGTATACTTCGGAGTTCTGCTCAGCCTTATCAAGCACGCTTTTAAGCTGGGTATTAACGCGAGCCCTGAGGACCGCGAGCGAGAAAGGCTTCGTAATATAATCGTCGGCACCACACTCAAGCCCCTGAACGATATCGGAATCCGTATCGTTTGCAGTAAGCATAATAACCTTAATACTGCTGTCGGTGTTTTTAATCTCCTTAAGAAGCTCCAGCCCGTTGCCGTCAGGAAGGTTCTCATCCAGAAGCACAAGCGCAGGCGCGAAAAGCATCATCTGCTCTCTTGCGTCTTTAAGGCAGCTGCAGGAAATCACACTGCACTTCTCACTTTTTAATGCTGTGCAAAGTCCCTTGTTTAAACCCAGATTATCTTCAACGATAAGTATGTACTGCATATCCGTTTTATTCGTCATACTCCTCTTCGCTTCTGTCCTCGAATGTCGGATGTTCAAATTCAGCATACATGGTATCACAGGCTTCACAATAAAAACCTGTTCCTTCGGATGCTTCATAAGTCTTTTTATTCTTCCTGAAAAATTTATCCTGCTCTTCTTCCGGAATCCACCTGATTACCGCCGGTGTAAAATCGAGGAAATCAATATTCCCTCTCTCATGTGTTTCTATAATTCCCTTTTTGCACTCTCTGCCACACTTCCTGCAAATCATAATGTCTCCTTTCACACCAGATCACGAAGCTTTTCCAGAATATCCTGAGCTCTTTTAACGCCTAACTTTGCCAGAACAAATTTAAAGCCAAAAACATCTAAGAAAATAATAACATACAGTGCGCTTCCGCCCAGAAGCGTTATCGGCAGATACAGTATTGGCGGTATTCTTTTCTTCTTATGTCTCACTATCCTGCACCCAAAATAATCTATACAAACAATCGGTTGCCGATAGTCTTTCTACATTATACAATCTAGAAGATAAGGGAGGATATTTTCATGAATAATTTGGATTTGAACAAACCTGTAACTAACCCCAGACTGTCTGAACTTATGGCAAAGGCCAAGCTTGTAACGCAAGACCAGGCTGCATTTAATGAGCAGATGAATCTGGTCGCTGATGAGATTGTTAACAGAGCAAATCTTCTTGCGATTGCCGGCGTTGACGACAGCAAAATCACAGACAATGGTAACGGTACTGCTACTTTCCACGAGAATTCTACAATCAACTTCCACATGCTCGGCGCCACAGACGGCTCCACCTACCTTCCCCTGTATACAGACTGGGATAACATTAATATGGATCCCATTGTTAATAGCATGAAGGTATCCGCCATAGTGATGCCTTTCGAGCAGATCGCAAGCATGATGACCAATAATAATGCCGGCATTGTGATAAATCCTTACAACGAGAATCTTGTCATAACCAAGGATCAGATTATGCACATGGCCAGTGTAAAGGCAGCTGCAGGCGGTGTCGCTACAGAGGAAATTCAGAAGAACACTCCCATACAGCTCGGCGAGCCCAAAATCTATCCTACAACGATGGTAAACAGCATCGTTGCTTACGCAAAGAAGAATAAGGCTATCAACGCCATCCACCTTAAGCTCATGCAGAAGGAAGGCCAATTGCTCTACCTTCTTATAGTTGATTGCAATGGAAATCTGAGTGACGTTACCCAGGGTATAGCAGATGCTGCAAGGCCTCATGTCCCTCAGGGTTACGGATTAGCCATGGTACCCATCACAGACAGATTGGGACAGCAGGCTGCCGACAACGAAGCATTCTACGTAAAGAAGAAGGGCCTGTTCGGATTTTAATTACAAAGGGGAGAATAACGTACGGTTATCCTCCCCTGTTTTTATAAACGAAATGCTATGACTTTAAGTGTCAGTCACCAAAACTGATGCCCATCAGCTTAGCTTCTTTGATTATTGCTGCGCCAGGCTCAACCAGCTTAAGCTTGCCTGCAACTTCTTCCAAAGGAACAGGTACGATCTCATTGTCACGCACACCGATCATGCAGCCGTATTCCTTCTTGATTATCTGCTGTGCTGCACATGCACCAAGTCTTGAGGACAAGACACGATCGTAAGGACAGGGAGAACCGCCTCTTTGCATGTGTCCGGGAACAGTAACACGTACTTCCTGACCTGTCTTCTCTTCAATCTCCTTGCCGATCTCGTAAGCAACGGAAGGGTAAGGTCTGTTCTTAACCTTCTCCTTGTATTCCTTCTTAGACAGCTTTGCATCTTCCTTGGAGATTGCACCCTCTGCTACAGCCAGAATTGAGAATCTCTTTCCCTGCTTTGCTCTGTTCTTCAAAGCATCACAGATAGAATCTATGTCATAGGGAATCTCGGGCAACAAAATGACATCTGCACCACTGGCGATACCGGCATGAAGTGTAAGCCATCCGGTCTTGTGTCCCATAACTTCTACGATGAATACACGTCCGTGAGAAGAAGCTGTTGTATGGATACTGTCGATAACGCCTGCAGCCATATCACACGCACTCTGGAAACCGAATGTTATATCCGTACCCCAGATATCGTTATCTATTGTCTTAGGCAGTGTAACTACATTCAGTCCTTCCTGCGACAGGAGGTTTGCCGTCTTATGAGTACCGTTACCGCCGAGAATTACAAGGCAGTCCAGCTTCAGCTTCTTATAGGTATCCTTCATGGCCTTGACCTTATCCAGGCCGTTCTCATCAGGGATTCTCATCTCCTTGAAAGGCTGTCTTGAAGTACCGAGAATCGTTCCGCCTTCAGTAAGAATTCCGGAGAAATCCGAAGATTCCATCTTCTGGTACTGGCCGTAAATCAGGCCCTTATATCCGTCTCTAAAGCCGATTATCTCAACATTCTTAACCTCGTTATAAAGAGTCTTTGCCACGCCTCTCATGGTTGCATTTAAGCTCTGGCAGTCTCCTCCGCTGGTAAGCATTCCTACCTTCATATAATCGCCCTCCTTTTATAGTCAAATTTTCAACTGTCTTTATTATATAATGATTCGTTTCCTCAAAATGAAAACTAAATGATAACGATTTATACTGCATGTAAAAATTGTGCAAAGCCTTATATCAGTGGCCTGCGACTACATCGGAAGTGCTATGGCAGCAGCTGTACATGCCGCATTTGTCTGCTTTGAAAAGAAGGGGGAATTATAACTGCGTTTCTCTTTTAGTGTTAGTCTTTCCGTTAATCGTGTTTCTGAAGGAATTTTTCTACAACATTACGAATAGGAGGAGATACTTCTTCAATATCAACTTCTTCCGGAGAATAAAATCTTAAGTCTGTCATCTCGCCGTCAGCTGGTCTGGGAGTTCCTGTCCACTTTCTGCAAAGATAGATTATCTCAATGTTTGAGACCTCATCTCCGTTAGGATATATGTAATGTGTCGAAGGTCCGGAATTCACACAGAAAAACTCAAGATCTTCCGCCGTTAATCCCATCTCCTCAAGAAGTTCCCTTTTGGCACAGTCTTCCACACATTCATCTATTTCAATGGAACCTCCGGCATATCCCAGCATATGGTTATCCGAGCGTCTGCCAAGTAGAATCCTGCCTTCTTCATCAACGCAAATGATACTTGCAGCACACTGGATAATGGTCCTGTGACCTACAAGCTTACGCATCTCCTGCATATATCCTGTCATAAGAGCACCCTCAATAGCTACCCGTTTTATTCCGGTCTTCTGTCTAAGTCTTTTGCTTTTAATCCGTTGGATTTTATCGCCTGTCTCCAACCCATTTGAGCTGCCTGCTTATACACGAATCTGGGCATGTTAACATTCGCATATCTGTTGTCCTGACTCGCTTTATTTACGGCATTATCCGTCATCTGCATAAGCTCTTTATCGATGGAAGCCATGGGACCTTTACCTGTCGGAATCTTGGGAAGCATTGCAATACATCCGCCACCTCCGACACCGATTCCTCCGCCCCATATGAAGCCTGCCTTAATACTCCAGTTCTTAAGAATACCAAGAGCTGCTTCAGCCTGAATTCCTTCGTAAAAACCGCAGTTACATACGCCGTATATAAGTGCGTCTCTGTTCTGAAGTCCTGCCTTCTCTATATGCATAAGGCACGAAAGTAAATGGCCCGGAATGCCGTCTACGTATAAGGGATACGCAAATACCATTACATCAGCTTCCTTAAGCTTAGCCATATCTTCTTCGCTTACTGAGGCTTTCTTAAAGTGAAGTTCTTCTATCTCACATCTGCTGCCGAAAAGCTCTTTTACTTTACCAAGCAATACGGCACTGGCGCTGTCCTTTACCTTGGGGCTTCCATTAATTAATACTGCTCTCATAATGTCACCTCCGCCTTAAGTTCTTCTGCCGACTTATAGAAAGCAACATTACCAAGCTTACCGTCATAGTTATCCACAATGCTTTGTATCAGATTCCCTGCGGTCTCTTTCTCGGCTTCAGTAATATCGTCTCCGTAGAAATAGGCGGATACAGTAATAACGTTATCGTATCTTCTCTTGTGGTGCATTTCGCCATTTCTTATAACAAAATCCGGGTGTATATAGGAGATGGCGCGATCCTGAATCATCTTTACCGCGGGGCTGGTGGAACCATAGCAGCAGCGGCTGACAAGGATAAGTTCAGTGCATTTACCGAGGTCTATGCCGGTTCTGTCAAAGCCATCGTTAATCACGCATTTGCCGGGCGTTTTTACCCAACATCCGAAGCATCCGATGCAATTACGAATATCACCGTTTGCTTTAATCAGTTTATAGTCATCACCCTGTGGTATATCAAAATTCTCAATATCAGTAATAAGCAGTTTCATTTCAAAATCACCTCAAGAAGATTTTATCATTCTTACTTATTCTTTTGCCGTGATATTATTCTTTATCTCCACCGCAGAGCAAATATCATTTTCATAATGGCAGGTTATTGTAAAAGAACCGGCTGTCATAAGATCCGTATCATCGGTCGAATGTTCCGGAATCATTTTATTAAGATTATGCTCCCTGCTATTTCCCAGCAGCATTCTCCTATAATTTGACATCAACTGACGCTCGATTTGAAGCTCAGTGCTATTCAGTCGAATCCAATTGGAATAATAGAATCTATCGTCTGCTTCCTTACTTAGAATGCTACTGTATATTTCATCCATAAATGAGATATCCGACAAGCCTTTAAGATATTCCTCTTTTGATATAGTGTAGTACCACTTAATTCCCTGAGAATTATCTATCTCCATCAAATACTCACAAAAAAATGAATCAAAACCTACAATATAGTAAGGGTTATCCCCCTGATAAGTATCGCTTAACGGACCATCGTACATATGCCGGAAATATTTTCCCTTTCTCTATTTTACTGGAAGCATAAATAGTATATTCTAATTGAGGAATACATTACCAGAGGGAAGAATATGTCAGATAGCAGTAAAAAATGGACCGCCAAGCGATACGTAATATTTTCAGTACTTTGTTTTTTATTACCATTTGTTTTGTCTTTTATCGGAGGCTTATTTAACAATATGGGACTTGATGCTGTGCATCGAATTATCGAGAACATAGCTTCCATATCCTTATTGATTTGTCCTTTAATCGTAATTATCGCCAACATCATCGGGCTTAAGAAGAACCCCGGTAACAAGACTATCTTTGTTGTTCTTCTTGTTATCTTCGGTATTCTCCTGCTGATTGTTCTTCCGGTTGCACTTGGTGGAATAGCTATGGTTTTTGAGTCTATTAGCGATTTCTTCAGTCGAATCTTCTACTTCAAAATCGATTAACTTTGAGGCATTGGGGAATAATTACTTATTCGCCAAATACTCTTCTATTATTTGTTTCTGATCTTCCGGTTCAGGTTCGATTCCCATGACCTCATACTTCCATATAATCTGTCTCTGCCACGATGAATATTTACTGTCTAAAACATCGTCATAATTATAGTTCACGTTAAAGCGGCCTGTCTTTTCTACTGTGAATGTCAGATTGGTCCATTCATTATCATGATTAAGCTTATAGTCATCATGAAGTTCGACCACATTCTTTATTAATTCAGATAACAAACTACGATAGATTCTTTTGTCTACATTGTATTTAGTGGGAATATCATGTGAATATATAATCTCTTCGCTGTTAATTCTCTTAAAATAGAAATATACTACTCTCGAATCAGATAAAACTTCGCCGTAAAGGTATATATTTTCCCATTCATCAGGGATCATCTCGCTTGCTTTATTTGCTATAGCCCCAAATAATTCTTTATCTCGGCCTGCACTAACCGGCACCTTTGAATCTGCCTGCGAAGCGTTACTCTTCTTCTGAGGCATATCCTGTTCTGCTTCTACCCTTTTCTTTTTGAACAAATCGAATAATCCCATATCATCATCCCCCTTATAAACAATATCGTAGCTTATAGTTTTGTAATCATCAAATAGCGACTGCCCTGATCTTCTTCAATTGTATATGGTTGTAAGCATTTCAATGAATAATTCATTGAGTCTGTCACCTCCGCAACCATCGTAATTCACGAGATTCGTCTGTTACATAAACTGATAATTACATTTTTGCTACTTGCATTATACATATTAGCTTAATGCAAGTAAGTCAGTTTTATATAGGGTGTGGGAATGTCATGGGTATTCTTCCTGGCACAGGAAGAATGTTCTGTCGACAGAAACAAGTACAGAAGAAAGATCAATCCGCGACTGAGTTGAATCTTAACCTGTAACGATCACGAATGCCTTTTTCAAACAAACCAATAATCTCACGGGCAGACTCATCATCGAGTTCACCGACAACATCTACGTACTTAGATATAGTAATAAACCCCTTACCGTTGTAAACACTAAGTGTTGCTCTCCCTGCATCACAACTACCGTCTTCAGATTCAAATTTTGCATTCTCATCTATTTGTGTAGCATAGTAGTAGATTCTTTTGGCTTTGTTCGCGCCTACAGTATGCTTTGGTTTCTCAGTGCGAATAATCTCTTGGAATTCTTCCAAATCACTTGCAAAACCATCACTCCTTCTGTTGGAGAAATCAAATTTGTACATATTACCGTTTCCTGTAATAAAATATCCAAGATCCTGATGGTCCGAGGCATGGTTTTCATATCTGTAAATCAGTACTATCTGATTCTCGGGCAATTCAACACTTAGCCAATTGAAATCGCAACTTACTGCAAAAGTTAACATTACCAATGCCATAATTATTGCTAATAATTTTTTCATGATGCACTCCTGTTTTTTCTGTTGTAGCTGCCAACACATCAGTCAATACATCAGGAATCAGGGACATATTAACAATGCATTCTAATCTTCTATATTTATAATGACGCAAAAAATCTTGACAGGTTGCATAGCAGACAAAAATAAGTGCAGATGCTCAATTACACCTGCACTTAATATTACAAAACCGAGATTTATCTATTCATAGCAAGCTCAATGCTATCCATATACTGGCACAGCGATTTATTAAACTTCTCATAATCCGCAGTTGAAAACTCCTCTGTCGCCATGGCCACACTAACATCAACCGCCTGCAATTGGTTATAAAATGTAATCATGAGAGGCACCTTCATAATTGTTGACATCCCTCTAAATGTTAACGAACCGGCTTCAGCAAGCTTCATTATTTCCTCTTCAGTCTTCGCATTAACAACTTTATTATCCACAAGAATCTCTAAGCTCGCGTAATATCCCTTAACCGAATTACATGCCTTTAGAATTCCTTCCCAACCGGTGCGATAAGTCAAATTCCAACGCGACACAAGCCAACTGTTATTCTCTTTTACTCCAACAAGTACCATATTACTTCTCCTTCTTGAGTTAAATACTTATCTGCTCATCATCTCAATAACTACAAATTTGTTTAATTCTGATAGCCGAGATTTGTATGTGTCATTTCATTCATTTGCTGTTTTATAGAATCCTCGATAAAAAACTGAATCCCTAGGCTTAATAATAATCAAAAAAGTATTGATGATATCTGCTCCGGCAATAATAGCATTTATCCACGCTATGTATCTCATGTACTGATATACAGATCCATAAGAAAACAAAACTATTATCATCGGAACAATTGACAATACTATAAGCGGCAGTGACATGAATAAAAGGAAACGCAGCTTACTCATCTTCGCGCCGGAATTCAACCAAAAGAAGATACCTGAATGCGTCAAACTTATATCTCCAATTCTCCATACCACACTTATATGTAACAGCTCATGTACCAAATATACCAGCAAGAATACTATGAGTTTTGCAAACACATTAGAAAAGTTCCAAACGCCTCTCAGAATCGACAATGAAACAAGTATTGCCTGGAGCAAATACACGAAGTACATGAAGTTTTGCCTTAGCCAATTATTACTTATAAACGGCTTGTATTTTTCATAATCAATATCAGCTTCAGGGAGCGGTTTCATCCAATAAAACATAAATATACTTTCCTATA
>JAKSRK010000054.1 GCA_024403655.1 Saccharofermentans sp.
TTGTTTCGCACACTTCGTCCCTCGCGTGCTCAACGGAATAAATTCCACAATAAAAGAGGTGATTCTAATGAACCACCTCTTAATTAATCAATCAGATATAAGTCTTAAGAATTAAAGACCAGCCTGCTTCATAACCTCAGCAGCGAAATCGTCTTCCTTCTTCTCAATACCCTCACCGAGTCCGTATCTTGTGAAACGAACAACAGAAATCTCTGTACCAAGCTCCTTAGAAGCGTTAGCAAGATACTGAGCAACTGTAAGGGAATCATCCTTAACGAACTCCTGATCAACAAGTACGTTCATCTTGTAGAAGTTCTTGATCTGGCCGGGAACGATTCTGTCAGCGATGATCTTCTCAGGCTTACCCTCTTCGAGAGCCTTCTTAGTGATGATCTCAGTCTCCTTATCGATTTCAGCCTGAGGAACATCAGACTCTACAACCCAGTTAGGTGTAGAAGCAGCGATCTGCATTCCGATATCCTTTGCAACTGTCTTGAAAGCATCTGATGAAGCCTTGGAAGAATCAGCAAGAGCGAACTCAGCGATAACACCAACCTTACCACCAGCGTGGATATAAGAAGCAACAGCACCGTTAGCTGCATCAAAAGATACGAATCTTCTAACAGAAATGTTCTCGCTTACATCAGCGATAGCTTCCTTTGTGAATACTTCAACAGTCTTAGAAGCATCGTTGTACATAGCAGAAGCCTTAAGAGCTTCAATATCAGCAGGCTTTGTAGCCATGATCTGAGCACCGATAGCATCAACGAAATTCTTGAACTTAGGTGTAGCAGCAGCGAAGTCTGTCTCAACGTTTACTTCAACAAGTACGCCGAACTGAGCATCGTCTGTGATGAAGGAAGCAACCTGTCCCTCAGCAGCAACTCTGCTGGACTTCTTCTCAGCCTTAGCCATACCCTTCTCACGAAGCCAAGCCTTAGCCTTCTCGATATCACCATTAGCCTCTGTAAGAGCCTTCTTACAATCCATGATTCCACAGTCTGTGAGCTCACGGAGTTCCTTAACCTGTTGTGCTGTAATAGCCATGAATTTATCCTCCTAGATAATTAGTGTTGTTAGAATCAAGCCTCAGCAGTTGTCTCTTCAGCAGCAACTACTTCCTCGATGGACTCGGGCTCAGCAGCTGTATCAGCAACCTGCTCGTCAGCAACACCAGCATCGAAGGACTCACCCTGGTTAGCTTCGATAACAGCATCAGCCATCTTACCAGCGATAAGCTTAACTGCGCGGATAGCGTCATCGTTACCGGGGATTACGTAATCAACTTCATCAGGATCACAGTTTGTATCAACGATAGCTACGATTGGGATATTAAGTCTTCTTGCCTCAGCAACAGCGAGGTGCTCCTTCTTTGTATCAACAACAAAGAGAGCTGCAGGAAGCTTTGTCATACCAACAAGACCACCGAGGTTCTTGTCGAGCTTCTCCATCTCGAGCTTAAGCTTAGCAACTTCCTTCTTGGGAAGTACGTCGAATGTACCGTCTGTCTCCATATCACGGAGCTCAAGAAGTCTTGCTACTCTTGTCTTAATTGTCTTGAAGTTTGTAAGAGTACCACCAAGCCAACGGTTGTTAACATAGAACTGACCGCAACGCTCTGCCTCTTCCTTAATAGAATCCTGAGCCTGCTTCTTTGTACCAACGAAAAGAATGTTGCCCTGCTCAGCGAGTTCCTTCATTGCATCGTATGCTTCGTCAACCTTCTTAACTGTCTTCTGAAGATCGATGATGTGGATTGTGTTACGCTCTGTGAAGATGTACTCCTTCATCTTAGGGTTCCATCTGCGTGTCTGGTGACCAAAATGTACACCTGCTTCCAAGAGCTGCTTCATAAGAATTACGGGCATAAAAAAATTCCTCCTTGTTTTTACTTCTGCGATACTCATGTCCGAATTTGGACACACAAAAAGATGCATCGCATGTTTTTTATGCTCGAATATATTAACAAAAAGCATTTTGCCAGGCAAGCATTTTTTCCGTAAATTATCAATATTCTTGCATCTTTGTATAACTGAGTTATATTTTAACTAGAAAACTTACGGAGGCCTATATGTCTATCAGTTCATATCAGAAAGATTTTTTAAGCAAACTTATATCTATTCCCAGTGTCGGCGGCAATCCTGAAGAAGGTGCGCCTTACGGCAAAGAACCAAGAGAAGCTCTCTCCTTCTTCCTTCAGGAAGCATCCAAGGCAGGATTTTCTACGGGTGTATCGGATGACAGAGTCGGCTGGTGTGAGATCGGCTCAGGATCAAAACTTATTGGTATTGTATGCCATCTCGATGTTGTACCCGCGGGTGAAGGCTGGGAGAGCAATCCTTTCGAGCTTACTATTAAAGATGGCAATATGTACGGTCGTGGCATAATTGACGATAAGGGTCCCGCCGCTGCATCTTACTTTGCCATGATGGACATTCTAAAGAATACTAAGGATCTTCCCTGCAGGATTCGTCTCATTCTCGGCACAGATGAAGAGAGAACATGTTCCTGTGTAGAGCACTACGATGCCAACTGCGAGATACCGGACTTTGCTATCACACCTGATGCTGAATTCCCTGTTATCTACGCAGAGAAAGGCATTCTTCATGTAAAGGTGACAGATAAGAGTCCTCTCCTTAAGGATTTCACTGCTAATGGCGGCAATGCTGCAAATATGGTTGCACCTTCTGCCCGCGCCGTGTTTGAAGGGAAAGAAATTGTCTGCAAGGGTAAGATGGCACACGCGTCAAAGCCTGAACTTGGAATCAACGCTATTGATATGCTTCCTTCTAAGCTCAAAGAAGAAGGAATCGATATTAACAGTATTCCTCTAATCAGATTCATCGAAGATTACTCACCTGAAGCAGTATGCAGCATAAGTGACGATTCAGGCAGCATGACTTCCAACCTTGGATTACTTAAGATAGACAGCAGCGAGCAGTCTCTTGTAATCGACATAAGATATCCTGTCACTTCTTCTCTTGATGACATCATGAATAACATCAAATCTCAGGCATCTGCACTTGGTCTTGAAGCAGAGATTGACAGCCAGATGGATCCTATCTATAAGGACAAGAATTCTGAAGAGATAAGACTTTTGACCTCTATCTGGAAGGATCATATGTCTGACTTCACGGGATACAAAGAAGAGTATGCCGCTCTTTATGGCGATCCTCTTGCTATTGGCGGCGGCACATACGCCAGACACATGAGAAATACCATCGCCTTCGGTATACAGGCGCCCTGGCAGGAAGATCAATGCCATCAGGCAAATGAGCATATAGCCGAGTCGGATTTTGAAGCCTGCATCAATATAATTAAGGATGCTCTTCTTGCTCTTATCAATCAGTGATAAAGAATACAACTACACCAAAGCAAAAATACCTTCTGAAATAAATCAGAAGGTATTTTTATGTTATACGAATCTTCTTACCGTAGCTACTCCACCGCAGTAAGTGGTAACAACAACGCCGCGTCGTGAGTCAGAGGCGTGAATATAAGTGCCGTTTCCTATATAGATACTTACATGCTCTATATAGCCGTCATTATTGTAATCGTGGCAAATTACATCTCCGCACTGCAATGAATCCATGGATACTGCCGTACCACACTGAGCAATACCGGCGGCATCGTGCGGAAGCGAGATGCCATAGTAGTTAGCATAAACATATGAGACATAACCGGAACAGTCAAAACCAGAAGGAGAAGCACCGCCGTACACATAAGGAACGCCCTGGAACTGACCGCAGTAGTCTGCAAAACCTGAACCGTCACCGGCTGATACGGAAGGAGCCGCAGGATCCGGAGCCGGTACCGGAGTAGGCTCAGGCAAAGGTTCATTCTGAGTAAGATCAGCCTTAATGTAATTACCGGAAGAAAGCTTATACCAGCCGTTACTTGTAAGAGCTACTACACTGATGCTGTCTCCTCTTGAGATAAGCATCACGAAAGGATATGAGGTGCCGGGACCTGTTCTTACATTGATATCACATGAGGCATATACTGTCGCGTTATATTCAGACTCAGTATAGGCAGGTGCAGTCTCAGCAGGAGCTGCAGTTGTCTCGGAAACATTAGCAGTAGTCTCAGCGGGTGCTGCAGGTGTCTGCGCAGGTACAGGAACAGGAGTAGGAGTAGGCGCAGCTGTAGGAGCCGGAGTCGGCGTAGGAAAAGGCTCCTCTTCAGGCTCTTCTTCAATAACAACCTCTTCATCAGTAATAAGAGAAGTCATTACAAAGCCCTCAGTTCCGTCTTCAAGTCTGATCTTAGACCAGAGACTTCCATAAGAAATTCTTACAACAGAACTGCCATACTCAAGCTGATCGAGAACTTCAGAATCAACAGAAGGTTCCTGCCTTACATTTACAAGATTAACGTTAACCCATACTTCAGAACCATCGTATGTAAATGCGGATTCATCAAGTAGCTCTTCCTCTGAATCAAAATCATCGGAAGAAACAAGATATGTATTCTCTTCAATAATTATGGCATCTTTCCTGTCTACCCTTAAGCTATCAGGCGCCGGAGAAGATACAGGTGCTTCATGTTGCTGAGGAATATAAGGAACAATAATCTCAAGGGAACTTACAGGACTTTGAAGCGAAATATCATCAAGAGCACCAACATCAGCAAACTTAAAAGCTGATATCGTAATTAAAGAACACATCATAGACGCGATAGTCTTAAAAACAAATCTCTTCTTAAGCAATGCAATCCCCCCTTTGCACTTATTACTATAATTATAATCCAAACGGAAATCTAATTACGGCAAAAACGAGTGATAGCAACGCTTGTAACAAAAACGTAACCAATAAAAGACCGCTCTCTTCATACGAAGAAAGCGGTCTTGATAAATCACTTTAATTAAGTAAAAGGATTAAGCTTCTGTTGACTCCTGAGAATCGTAATCAATCTCAAAAAGATCATCATCAGAAGACTCGGGATCGATAGGCTCAACTTCCTTGATGGAAATAGAGATTCTTCTCTCCTCAGGCTTGATGTCGATAACCTTAGCGATTACTTCCTGACCAACCTTAAGAACGTCAGAAGGCTGCTGAAGTCTTACAGAAGAAATCTGAGATACGTGGCAAAGAGCATCAAGATCGGGCTCAAGCTGAACGAAAGCGCCGAAGTTTGTAAGTCTTACAACTGTACCCTTAACAACGGAACCAACGGGGATTCTCTCCTCGATGTTGTAGTAAGGATCATCCTCTGCCTTCTTGTAGCCAAGAGAAATCTTCTTTGTCTCAGCGTCGAAGCTCTTAACATATACGTCAACTTCATCACCAACAGAAAGAACATCAGAAGGTCTCTTAATTCTCTTCCATGAAAGCTCAGTGATGTGAACAAGTCCGTCTACACCGCCGATATCAACGAAAGCACCGAAGTCAGGAAGGGATCTTACGATACCAGTGTAGTGCTTGCCAACTTCGATAGAAGTCCAAAGCTCTTCAGCCTTAGCCTTACGCTCAGAAGAAAGGATAGCTCTGTGAGAACCGGATACTCTGAGTCTGTGCTTCTCTGTGTCAACCTTAGTGATGAGAATCTCAATCTGCTGGCCCTTGTAGGACTCGAGATCAGATACTTCACCAATCTTAAGCTGTGTTCTGTGGATATAGATATCGATACCGCCGTAATTAGCGATAACGCCATCCTTAACAACATTAGTAATTGTTGCAGTAACAGGAGTCTTATTATCAAAAGCTTCCTGAATAATCTTCTTGTTCTTCTCGAAGTCAAGCTGAGACTTGGAAAGGAGAATCTCCTTACCCTGATCAGTATTTCTGATGCTCTTAACTACAACTGTAACCTCTGTCTTCTCTGCAACTGCCTTCTCAACATCGAACTCGGGATCATTAGCGAATTCACGAAGAGGAATCTTACCTTCGGATTTGTCACGCACGTCTACATATACGTAGTCAGCATCTGCCGAAGTTATAACTCCCTTCACGATAGCATTTCTCCTCAACTGAGGGATGCTCTCGATATAATCACCGAAATTGATGTCAGTCTGATCCAGGTCAGTCATAACTTCATTCTTGTTCTCTTCCATTGTGCGAACAACCTCCAAAATAATAGCTTCCGGTGTAGAAGCACCTGCCGTGACTCCGACTACATCCTCGTCACCTATTCTGCCATCCAGAATAAGTGTCCTAAGATCATCGGCTCCGCCGATCAGATACGTTCTATCACATCGACTTTCACAGATATCATAAAGTTTCTTAGTATTTGAACTGTGAGACGAACCGATTACCAGCATAACGTCTGACTGTTCAGATATCTGAGAAGCTTCAGATTGTCTGATTCCTGTCGTACTACATATTGTATCAAATATAAGATTATTTGCAATTTTATTTTCGCCAATTGCACAAATTTTCTCAAAAATTTCTGAAGAAAAAGTTGTCTGAGATATCAGCAAAGTACTGTTTTTATTGATATTCAGGGCTTCCAGCTCCTCCGGAGAACTAATTACAGAAACTTTGTCAGGAGCCTCTCCACAGATGCCTACAACCTCAGGATGGCCCTTTGTTCCCGATATTATGATGTCTTTTCCTTCTGCTGCGGCATCTCTTACAATCTTATGTATCTTCTCCACAAAGGGGCATGTGCAGTCGAATATTTCGCAGTTCTTCTCTTTAAGAATTCGCTTTTGCTCCGGCGTAACTCCGTGGGCTCTTATGATGACTTTACTTCGTTCGGGAACATCAACGGCATCGTCAATAATGTCAAAGCCTCCCTTTAAGAGCTCGCCTACCACCCTGTCGTTATGTGTAAGCTCACCGAGCATAATGAGCCTTTCGCCGTTTTTCCTGTCGGCAATCATCTCATAAGCTTTATCGACTGCGTTTTTTACTCCGAAGCAGAATCCGGAAGATTTTGCTGTGATTACTTTCATTCTTTTATATAGCTCAGAAGTGTCTCAAGTGTCTCTTCGATACCGATCTCATCAGTGTTAATCTCGATTGCATCTGCTACTTTTATAAGAGGTGAAGCGGCTCTCTCGCTGTCCTGCTTGTCTCTTTGGATAATATCCTTAAGAACATCTTCGTAAGTCTGGCTCTTATCGCCTCTTTCTTCGAGTTCCTTAAGTCTTCTTTCAGCTCTCTTCTCAGAGGAAGCCGTAAGGAAGAACTTATACTTACAGTCAGGAAGAACCTTACTTGCAATATCTCTGCCGTCAAGAACGAAGCTCTGGTCTGCTGCGATTGCTCTTTGCATCTGAACCATTGCTTCTCTTACAAAGGGATGCGCACTAACGGAAGAAGCAGCCATGGATACTTCTCCTGTTCTTATAAATCCCGTAACATCTTCCCCGTTTAATATCATATGCTGCTGACCTTCTGAGAACTTAACCTCAACAGAAGTCTTATCAAGAAGTTCTTTTACCTGCTCGGGATTCTTGGGATCGATTCCTGCCTTAATGGCAGCAAGTCCGCAGGTACGATACATGGCACCTGTATCAAGATACATAATTCCAAGCTTTGCAGATACTCCCTTGGCAAGAGTACTCTTACCTGAACCTGAAGGTCCGTCAATTGCTATCTGATATATATTACTCATGGTTCTTCCTCCGGATTTCTGTCTCTTCCGACTTCGTAAACTTTATACTGTGACCACAAGGTCTCAAGTGCTTCGAATGAATTTACTATATGCTCTCTTCTGTGCATACCAAGTGTAACAAGAAGTGCATTTATAAGCGATAAGGGAGCTGAGAGAGAATCTACAAAAGACGCCATGCTCGACTTTGCAAAAAGCTTTACGTCAGCATTCTCTGTCATAGCCGTATTATCCTTATCCGTTATTACGATAGTTTTGGCTCCCTTTATCTTGGCATATTCCATGGACTTAATCGTCCTCTGGGAATATCTGGGGAAAGAAATACCTATCATAACGTCCTTATCCGTAATGGGCATTATCTGCTCGAATACTTCATTGGTACTGTTGCTGTGAATATGAATAACATCATCAAACAAAAGCGTCATGTAAAAATGCATAAAGGACGACAGCGGAGAACTTGACCTAAGTCCCATGATGTAGATTTTCCTTGCATTAAGGATCATATCCACAGCATCAGACATAGCCTTATCGTCAAGAGAGGCAATCGTATCCTTAAGATTCTCCATATCTGAATTCATAATATCTCTTATGGCATCAGCATCGTCAGAGAATCTCTCGGTATAGTTAAGTCTTTGCACAGAAGTAAGCTTGGACTTAAGCTCTTCCTTCAAAGCATTTTGGAAGTGAGGATAGCCGTCAAAACCAAGCTCCATAGTAAATCTTACTACCGTAGACTCACTTACTCCTGTCTCTTCACCAAGCTTGGCTGCAGTCATGTAAGCAGCCTTATCGTAGTCACTTAAAATATAGCCGGCAATAGCCTTATGGCCCTTACTCATAAGAGGAAGCCTGGACTCAATAAAGTCAATCATGCTTTCCATTAGTCTATTTCACTCTCCTTCTCGGCAGACAAATAAGACTCGATTGAAATCTGTCTGTCATCGTTATTTGCTGCCTTATCAAGAGATTCTTCAAGGTCTCTTATCGTCTTATAACTCATGAGCTCCAACGAAGGAAGCTCGTCTACGGATTCAATACCGAATTCCAAGAGGAACTGCTCTGTAGTAGAAAACAAAGAAGGTCGTCCGGGAGCATCAAGAGTGCCGCTCTCACATATCCAGCCTCTGTCAAGAAGTCTGGCAATAATGCTGTCGCTTGATACACCTCTGACCGCTTCTACCTGCGCTCTGGTAACAGGCTGATTATAGGCAATTACCGCAAGTGTCTCATAAGAAGCCTGTGACAAAGGCGGCTTTGCCTTGGGGCTGAAGAATCTCTCAAGAACCTTCTTCATTCCCGGCTTGGTACACATAACGTAGGACTCATCTATCTTTCTTATAAGAAGACCGCCCCAGGGATTGTTGGAATACTCCTGAATAAGCTTATCCATGGCATCGCTAATAATCTTCTTATCCATATTAAGGATTTCAGAAAGCTTATTTAACGAAATGCTCTCGCCCGAAGCAAATAAAAGAACTTCGCAGGCAGCTGATACTTCCTGCACCGGCAGTTCGAACTTATCGTTAGGATCTATCATCAGTCGTCCCCCATTCCTTTATCTTCTATCAATATTACGTCGAAAGGCTTCTTCTGCGACGCTTTTATCTTATTGCCGCGCAAAAGCTCCAACACAGCAAGAAAGCCTACTATTCTGTCTATCTTCTCAGGATTATCCCTGTCGAAAAGCTCGTGGAAAAAGAGCTTACCTCTCTTGGAGATAGTAAGCCAGACAGACTTCATCCTCTCCCTTACAGAGAGCTTATCCTTCTTAAGAATGTGAGTAATCTTAGCAGCAATATCAGCAAATCTGATTTCATTTCTACTGCAGATATTCTTTACCGCCTCGTCAAACTCTGAAGCAACAAACTCCTGAGGAGGCAAAACAATCTCAACATCCATACTCTTAGCCGTAGAAGGAAGTCTGTAATAGCAATCCGTATAAATATCGTGCCTTGTCTTAAGTTCACCTGACAAAAGCTTACATCTCTTATAACGAAGCAGGCTGATAACAAGTTCTTCTCTGGGATCTTCGCCGTCATCTTCACTGTCACCCTTACGGCCGGGAAGCATCATTCTGGACTTGATATGCACCAAAGTAGCTGCCATGACCAAGAATTCGGAAGTGACTTCCATATCCATGGATTCCATCTTGGAAATAAAATCCATATACTGCTCTGTTATCTCCGATATAGGTATGTCGTAAATATCGATATCGTTTTTTTCTATCAAATGGAAAAGAAGGTCTAAAGGACCTTCAAATTCTCTTATCTTTAACGCAGGCTTAATATGCGTTTCCGTCATAAGCCACCACCTAAAAGGTGAATAATCAGCAAATCAACAAGAGTTATTACAAATTGAGCCGGGAACTCAATCAAGCCCATAATTATTCCCAGAATATCAATACGTGATATTCTTCCGAGAACAATGAGGATTAAAAGTACTCTGGGACCAAACGCAATGAACTTACGATAATTGACAGAATTATACTTAGTTTTCAACGGAATAAAAGCATCAACAATGCTGAATCCGTCAAGAGGAGGAATCGGCAAAAGATTAAATGCCATAAGGCCAAGATTAACATTAACCAGCCATCCAAGGATTCCGGCAATTACATAAACAACAATATTCTTACTTGGATCTCCCAAAAGACAATTAATAAGTGTACCTGCTACCGAAGAAACGAATGCGAGGAGAAAGTTACCTGTAACACCTGCAAGAGACACCATCAATGACATCAGTTTGCGTGATTTAAATCTCTTAAAATTTGAGGGATTTACAACAACAGGTTTACCCCATCCAAAGCCCACGAGTAATAATAGAATCATACCCATCATATCGACATGAGCTAATGGATTAAGCGTGAGTCTGCCGCTCATGGCCGGAGTTTTATCTCCGAGCCAGTCAGCGACTTTTGCATGCATAAATTCATGAAATCCGAAAGCAAGTGATATCGCTATGAATATCTCAATAGCATTAAACAGGATTTCCGGGCCAGAATAACCTCTACTCAACAAGTAAAACAACATAGATTATGCCTTTTTAAGTGAGAGCTTAATCTTCTCTCCGTTAACTTCCTTCTCCTGCATGTCAGCATCCTCAGCTTCGTTCATTGAAGAAGCGAGTACTTCGGAAGCGATATAATCCTTGTTCTTTGCGATAATAGCGCAAAGCTTCTCGTTACCTGAGTAGTTAAGAGCGATTCTGTCTGTAACCTCAAGACCTTCTGTATCCTTACGAAGATTCTGAATCTTGGAGATGATCTCTCTTACATGTCCTTCTTCGATAAGTTCATCAGTAAGTACAGTATTAAGAGATACTGTAACACCCTTATCAGACTGAGTAGAAAGACCCTCGGGCTGAACAAGCTCAACAAGGAAGTCTTCCTCTGTCATCTCGAAGTTCTCACCGTCTACAGTAAGAGTGATGGGACCCTTCTTAATAGCGTCCATCGTCTCCTTGCCGGGAAGGTTAGCGATTACTTCCTTAGCAGCATTAAGCTTGGGACCAAACTTTCTACCGCAAGTTCTGAGCTGAGGCTTGAACTTGTAGTCTACAAGAGAAGATGCATCATCAAGAACCTTAATATTCTTTATGTTAAGCTCATCTCTTACAATTCCCTGATACTCTTCATCAAGCTTTGTATCAGATACAACATAGATATCGGATACAGGCTGTCTGTTCTTGATATTAGCAGAGTTACGTGCAGCACGACCGAGCTCTACGATATTTCTTACAAGCTCCATCTCCTTCTCGAGTTCAGTATCGATAAGAGACTCATCTGCTACAGGATAAGAACACATATGAACTGATTCGGGTGCATTCTTATCTACGCTTCTAACCATATTCTGGTAAACTGCCTCAGTTACAAAAGGAACGAAAGGCGCACAAAGTCTTGTGAACTGCTCAAGAACTGTATAAAGCGTCATGAAAGCATCAACCTTATCCTTGTTCATGTCGCCTGCCCAATATCTCTCACGGCCTCTTCTTACGTACCAGTTGGAAAGCTCGTCAGTAAAGTCCTGAATCATTCTTGCTGCTGCAGTAATATCGTAAGAAGCAAGCTTGCTGTCAACAGTCTTAGTAAGTGAATTAAGTCTGCTGAGAACCCATCTGTCCATAGCGCAAAGGTTAGCCTTATCAAGTGTGTACTTGGTAGGATCAAAGTTATCGATATCTGCATACATTACATAGAATGCATATGTATTCCAGTATGTGCTGATAAACTTGCTCTGTCCTTCCTTAACAGCATCGTGTGAGAATCTGTTGGGAAGCCAGGGTGCACTTGTAGAGTAGAAATACCATCTTGCAGCATCAGCACCCTCAAGATTAAGGATATCCCAAGGATCTACTACATTACCCTTATGCTTACTCATCTTGATACCGTTCTCGTCCATAACAAGACCCATTACGATACAGTTCTCAAAAGGAGCTCTTCCGAAGAGAACAGTACTCTCGGCAATAAGTGAGTAGAACCAGCCTCTTGTCTGATCCAACGCCTCAGAAATGAACTGAGCGGGATAGTGGCTCTCAAAGTATTCCTTATTCTCAAAAGGATAGTGATACTGAGCGAAAGGCATCGCACCGGAGTCAAACCAGCAGTCGATAACCTCAGATACTCTCGTCATCTTGCCGCCGCACTCAGGGCACTTAAGATGAACATTATCAACATAAGGCTTATGGAGCTCGATATCATCAGGGCAGTCGTCACTCATAGACTTAAGCTCTTCGATAGAACCGATACAGTGTCTGTGACCGCACTCGCACTCCCATACAGGAAGAGGTGTACCCCAGTATCTTTCTCTTGAGATACCCCAGTCGATTACGTTCTCAAGGAAGTCACCCATACGACCGTCTCTGATTGACTCGGGATACCAGTTAACCATTCTGTTGGACTTAAGAAGTTCTTCCCTCTTTGTGCTCATGGCAATGAACCATGTGCTTCTTGCAAAATAGATAAGAGGTGTGTCACATCTCCAGCAGAAAGGATATTCGTGCTCGAACTTGGGAGCATCGTAAAGAAGTCCCTGAGCATCAAGATCCTTAAGAACAAGAGGATCAGCATCCTTAACAAAAGTACCTGCATAAGGTGTCTCTTCTGTAAGGTTACCTCTTGTATCTACGAACTGAATCATGGGAAGATCATTCTCTCTTCCTACACGTGCGTCATCTTCACCGAAAGCAGGAGCGATATGTACGATACCTGTACCGTCTTCCATTGTTACGTAGTTATCGCAAACAGCGAAGTGAGCCTTCTTCTTCTGGTTAGCAGCTTCCTTACCTGAGCACTCGAAGAGAGGCTCATAAGCCTTACCCTTAAGATCAGTACCCTTGTACTTTTCCAAGATCTCGTAAGCCTTGATGCCTTCGTCTTCCTTGGCAAGCTTGCCAAGAACCTTATCAAGAAGAGCAACAGCCATGTAGTATGTATAGCCGTCAGCAGCCTTTACCTTTGCATAATCAGCATCGGGATTAAGGCACAAAGCAACGTTGGAAGGAAGTGTCCAGGGTGTTGTTGTCCAAGCGAGGAAGTAAGCATCCTCACCTACGATTTTGAATCTTACGACAGCGGATCTCTCCTTAACTGTCTTATATCCCTGAGCAACCTCATGTGAAGACAATGCTGTACCGCAACGAGGGCAGTAAGGAACAATCTTATGACC
>JAKSRK010000055.1 GCA_024403655.1 Saccharofermentans sp.
CTTACGCTATTTCCAGTAATCGGCGTCCTTCATTGCAGATATTTATTGCTGCATTCTTACATATTCGACTGATATTATTATAGCACTTTTCTCGAAATAGAACAAGTGTTCACTTTTGTTTTTGGACCTATTTTTCCTTGCAATTCATCCCCTGCTTACTCGCTCGATTATAGATACGTTTAGCCCGAAGACTACATACTCACTCCTTGAAGTAGGGGAATTCTTGCGTGATTTAGTTAAATACCAGTTCGATTATTTTATTTAGTACGTAAGATTAATCCAGTGTAACTTCACCGTTACCCTTTATATCTATAGCATCTCCAAGATATGTAGGCTTAGGTTTAAAAATGCCGTAAATAACATCCTTTACTCTTGCTAAGACTTCCCTGCAGTCCCACTCGAACTGGCTTGCGAATACATGGCCTGTAGCCTCTACTCCAATGCAGTTAATCCCGAGAGATCTGGCATCGTATAAGGCTCTGTAGAGATGATATTCCTGAGTTACTATTACCGCATTATCAATTCCGAAAATAAACTTAGCGCGATACATGGTCTCGTAAGTAGAGAATCCTGCGTGATCCATAAAGATATCTTCGGAAGGCACACCTCTGTCTATGGCATATTGGCGCATGACTGCGACTTCGTTATAGCCTTCTTCTCCGTGATCTCCGCTCATGAGTATCTTGGGGGCTTCATCTGAGTTTTTGTAAACTTCAATAGCTGCATCAAGACGGTCAGATAATAAGGGAGTCGGAGTAGAACCGATAACACCGCATCCCAGTACGATAATCGCGTCAATCCCGCCCCCTTCTATGCCTGACGAACTGACTGCCGACTTATCGTATATAAGATTCTTCGTTGACAATACCACAATAAGATTAAAAACTGTGGTTAATATAGCGACTACAAGAACAGAGATGAGTATAACCTTAATTGTTCTCTTCAGAGCTTTCTTCAAGCTTTTTATCCTCCGCTTCCTTCTTCAATTCATCGAATTTTTTTGTAAAGCCTTTAATAGCCCACATGGTAACAGCAAATACGCAGAGCATCATGGCTTCGGCTACATATACGAATACTGAAGGAAGATCATTTCTGAACAGATACAGGAGTGCTACCAGCACAGTTCCGGAGACATATACACCGGTAGCAGCAATAATATACTTACGAACAGCAGATTGAAGAAATCCCTTTCCGTTAAAGGATACAGCCAGCAGAATAGCAATACTTATAACTACGAATACCAGTGCAACTATTGTTCCGGAATTAATAATCATATTCTGATACCTCTCTCGTGAAGCTGAGACACGATAAGTGCTTCTACCTTTTCCTTAAGCGAGTCTACACTGCCTGAATTATCAATCACATGATCTGCAAGAGCAGAGTACTCATCGTCAGTCATCTGAACAGCGATTCTTCTCTTGGCATCTTCAATGTCCATTCCTCTCTCGACCAGACGATCAAGTCTGACTTTTGTGTCACATGTTACCGTCCAGATCTGATTGCAGTGATCGACAAAACCCTTCTGAACGGGAATCGGCACATCCAGGACAACGCACTTTGTCTTCTTGGCTCTTTCCTTATCGAGCTGTTCATCCATATAGATAAATACATACTTATGGATTATCGCTGACAGAAGATCGAGCTTTCTGTTGTCGTTAAAAACAACTGAAGATATGTATTTTCTGTTCATGGAACCATCTGCGGATACGGCACGACGACCGAAGGCTTCTGCTATCTCTTCGACTGCGATACCTCCCACTGCCGTAACGTCACGGGATATCTGATCCGCATCAAGAACAAGTACACCGCGGTCTCTTAAGATTCCGCTTACGGTACTCTTGCCGCTTCCGATTCCGCCGGTTATTCCAAGTACAAACATCCGTATTACCCCTTAATTACTTTGCCTCAAGCCAGTTGCTGCCGCAATGCACATCAGCTACAAGAGGGACAGCCAGCTTAACTGCATTTTCCATTTCGTTTCTTAATATATCAGCTACCTTATCAGCAATTGCTTCAGGACACTCGACTATAAGTTCATCGTGTACCTGCATTACAAGCTTTGCCTCGGGAGCAGCTTCCTTTAAGGCCTTATAAACCTTATTCATTGCAATCTTAATTATATCTGCCGCAGTTCCCTGAACAGGAGTATTCATGGCAGCACGAAGGCCGAAGTTCCTGATATTTCTATTCTGAGAAGACAGCTCTACGAGATTCCTTCTTCTCCCGAACAAAGTCTCTACATAGCCCTTCTTCTCTCCTAACTCCTTAAGTCCGTCAAGAAATGACGTGATACCCGGGAACTGTTCACCATAGGACTTAATAAGGTCTCCTGCTTCCTTATAGGAGATATTAAGATCGTTGGATAAACCGTATTCGGAGATACCATACACTATACTGAAGTTAACGGTCTTAGCTGCTGCTCTTTGTGAAGAAGTCACTTCGTCAGCCTCTACTCCGAAGACCTTCATGGCAGTTCTCTTATGGATATCGTCTCCCTCAAGGAAGGCCTCTGTCATGGTCTCGTCTTTACTCATTGCTGCGAGAAGCCTTAATTCAATCTGAGAATAGTCGGCATCTACAAGTCTTTGTCCTTCAGGAACAGTAAAGCAGGCTCTGATTCTGGCTCCTTCAGGTGACCTTACGGGAATATTCTGAAGATTAGGTTCTGTCGAAGATAATCTGCCTGTGTTGGTCATAGCCTGAGTAAATGTAGTCCTGATTCTGCCATCTTCTTCAATCTTATCCTGAAGACCAACTGCATATGTGGAGTCAAGCTTTGATAAAGCTCTGAACTCAATAATATCTTCAATAACGGGATGAAGGCCCTTAAGACGGTTAAGCTCGTCTATGGACGTTGAATATACACCCGTCTTGCCCTTCTTACCGTGAGGAAGATTAAGCTTGTCTTCTGAAAATAAAATATCCGCAAGCTGCTTGGGCGAAGATATATTGAAGTCATATCCGGTCTTAATGCAAATATTACTTTCAAGTTCGCTCAGGCGCTCTGAGAATTCCTTATGGAGAGAAGATAGTTCTTCGCCTGATACGTGCATCCCGTTACGTTCTATAGCGTCAAGAGTAGCTACAAGAGGGAACTCTATCTCATACAAAAGAGTCTGCTTCTTCTCTTCTTCGATAAGCTTACGAAGGCGCTTTGCCATAGCCGTTACAAGTATAAGCTTACGTGCGGCTACATTAATCTTACTCTCTTCTTCGGCAGAACTCTCTCCGAATAAAGCTGCAGTAAGATCCAGCTGCTTACTTCCTTCTTCCTCTTCGTCGATTGGATATGGCGTATGAAGAAGACTTTCGAACAGTCTTCTCGCGTCAGGCTTGCTGCCGTCAATAAGGTTAAAGACGTAACCCGCAATAGCAACGTCAAAAACACTTTCGACGCCGGGCAGTGCCCTGCTCATGATTTTTGACTTTTCCTTATAGTCAAAAGCGACAGGAACAACACCTTCTATTCCCTTAAAAACATCGTACAAAGAGTCAGGCTCAAGTACGTAAACAACACTGTCGTTCTCAATATTAAGAAGAGCCTTTGAAGAACTGAAATCAAGCGCTATAACATCTTCCTTCTTAAGCGAAGGCATTTCATAAGACAGCTTAAGAGAAGATATAAGCTTTGTCGTCTCTTCCACTATCTTTGCAATCTCAGGATCTTCATCCTCCGAAGGCCCCTCTACCGTAGTTCTCATGCCGTCAAGGCCGAGCTTTTTTATTAGCTGCTTAAGGGACAGTGAATAAAGTCTGTCGTAAAGGCCCTGTCTGTCCTTTATATCCTCAAAAGAAGTCTTTTCCGTAGCATAAGGAACGGGAACGAACCTGTCTATGGTACAAAGCTTTAAGTTCAAATCAAGAAGCTCTCTTGAAGCCTTTATATTCTTGGATAAAGCGGGAGTTAATTCATCTGCATGCTCGTAGACTCCGTCAACACTTTGGTACTGGGCAATAAGCTTAAATGCAGTCTTCTCTCCTACCTTATCGACACCTTTGATGTTATCGGAACTATCTCCCATAAGTGCCTTTACGTGAACGAAGACATCCGGAGACACACCATAAGTCTCTTCGAAAAGCTCCCTTGTATAAAGCACGCGCGGAGGCTTATTCTTGCCGCTTTGAGGCATTATTACTCTGACTTTGTCACTAATAAGCTGGAAGTCATCGTGGTCGCCTGAGAGAATATAGACTTCGTCTTCCTCTTCCTGCGCAATCCTTGATAAAGTTCCGATAAGATCGTCTGCCTCGTAGCCTTCCATCTCCATTCTGGCGATGCCGACAAGGTCCAGAAGTTCCTTAATTACAGGCATCTGAGCCGCAAGCTCGGGAGGCATACCCTTACGCTGAGCCTTATAATCGGCGCTCATCTTATGTCTGAAGGTAGGCGCCTTCAGGTCAAAAAGAACGCAGATATCAGTGGGCTTATACTCATCCTTAACGGACAGCAATGTGTTAAAAAAGCCGTTTAGTGCACCCGTGGGAGTACCGTCGGGGGCCATCATGGGAGCGCGTCCTATGACCGCATAGAACGCTCTGTTCATTATCGAATTGCCGTCTACAAGAAGGATTCGTTTACTCATTTCTTCTCCTCTTTTGCCAACATGCTGTTATGTACTGCGTGTGCCGTAGATATCATGAGCTTGATTCTGTTAAGCTGGTTTGCTTCAGAAGCACCCGGATCGTAGTCGATGGGGATAATATTACTCATGGGATACTGACGGCGAAGTTCCTTAATCATACCCTTACCTGTAACGTGGTTAGGAAGGCAAGCGAAAGGCTGTGCGCATATGATATTGGGAACGCCGTCCTGAATAAGCTCTATCATCTCTGCCGTAAGGAACCATCCCTCACCGCAGAAGTTACCGCAGCTTAATATCGTAGAAGACTTCTGTGCAAGTTCCTCGATTCTCTCTGAAAGCATGAACTTGCCGCCTGTAGCCTTAAATGCTTCATTTATAGGCTTTCTGAAGCTCTCAAGGATCTCGATTGCATTCTTGTTGATAAATGCCGTCTTCTTGGATCTGCCGAGGTTCTGGGAAGCCCATACGGGGTTATAGCAGCAGTAAAGGAAGAAATCCAGTACTCCGGGAAGAACAGCCTCACATCCTTCGGCCTCAATAACGTCGATGGCGTTGTTGTTTGCATCCGGATGGAACTTTACAAGAATCTCTCCTACAAGACCTACGCGGGGCTTTCTGGGGATATCCTGTAGAGGAAGCTTATCGAATTTCTCTACTGCGAACTTAACGAACTTCCTGTAGCTCTTAATTGAAGGGATATTCTCAAGATCAACTCCGATATCTGCAAGACAGTCTCTGATTCTCTTCTTCTCTTCGGGGCTCTTATCCCAATAATTATTGGGCATTATCTCGTCATATCTCTTTGTAAGATCGTCAGCAAAGCCCGTCTTGTTGAAGAGCTTTCTACCGATTCTGTTGATATACATATAAAGAGCATTTGCTGAACCCGGAACCTTCTCATAAGGTCTTGTTCTCAAAAGAAGTGTACTTACCATATCTCCTGCGCAGAGTGCTCTTACTGCATTTAAGATAAATGAAGGAGTGTACTTAAGTCCTTCGTTCTTCTCGAACTGCTGTGCAGAGATGGCAATAACAGGAATCTGAGGATATCCTGCCTCCTTGAGTGCCTTACGAAGGAATGCGACATAGTTGGTCGCACGGCATCCGCCACCTGTCTGTGTAATAGCAAGAGTTACATTCTCAGGATCTACCTCGCCGCTTAAGATGGCATTAATCATCTGTCCTACAACGACTATAGACGGGAAACATGCATCGTTATTTACGAACTTAAGTCCGCACTCGATATCTTCTCTTGTTGCCTGCTTCAAAAGCTTCATTCTGTAGCCTGAGCTTCTGAATACACTCTCTACAAACTCAAACTGAATAGGAGCCATCTGAGGAGCGATAATCGTATGCTTAGCCTTATCTTCCTTGGTAAATTCAACTCTCTTTAAGGTATAAGCAGCTTCCTTACTCTCCTTAATCTTGGGAAGGTTGCCCTCCCTGATCATCTGTTCGCGCTCTTCCATGGCTACAACGAGAGATCTCATACGGATTCTTGCTGCACCGAGGTTACTTACTTCGTCAATCTTAAGAAGCGTATAGAGCTTGCCTGAAGACTCAAGAATCTCCTGAACCTGATCTGAAGTAACAGCATCAAGACCACATCCGAAGCTTGTAAGCTGTACAAGCTCAAGGTTAGGCTGCGTGATAACAAAAGCAGCTGCCTCATAAAGTCTTGTGTGATACATCCACTGATCGATAACTCTGATAGGTCTTTGAAGTCTGCCGGGAGTAGCAACGGAATCCTCTGTAAGGACACCGAGGCCTAACTGATTAATCATCTCGGGAATACCGTGATTGATCTCAGGATCACAGTGATAAGGACGGCCGGAAAGAACGATTCCCTTGATGCCCTTACTGTTCATCTCCTCGATCATTTCCTTACCCTTATTTCTGATATCTTCCTTGAAGTTTGCATATTCTTCAGCTCCGGCAGCAACCGCTTCCTTAGCTTCATATTCCGTTACTCCGAGGTAGGAGAAAGTATCACATAAGGTCTTTGCGACTGTATCAAGATTATCCAAAGGCATGAAAGGATTTAAGAATCTTACTTCCTTCTCCTTCAGGTTCTCGACATTATTTCTGATAACTTCCGGATAAGAGCAAACGATCGGGCAGTTATAGTGATTGCCTGAACCTCTGTTCTCATTCTGCTCATAAGGGATATCCGGATAGAAGATAGTCTTTATTCCTCTGGAGATAAGATTCTCGATATGTCCGTGAGCAAGCTTGGCAGGATAACATACACTCTCTGAAGGAATAGTTTCCATACCCTTCTCAAAAAGAGCATGAGTAGATCTCGGAGAAACCATTACTCTGAAACCGAGCTTGGTAAGAACCGTAAACCAGAAAGGATAGTTCTCATACTGATTCAATACTCTCGGGATACCGATAACGCCTCTCTTGGCATCCTTCTCGGCGATAGGCTTATAGTAGGAGAAAGTTCTCTCATACTTGTACTTGAACATATTGGGAAGTGAATTCTTGGCAACTTCCGTCTCAAGTCCGACACTCTCACCCTTCTCGCATCTGTTTCCTGATACGAATCTCTTACCATTGGAGAAAGTAGCAATTGTAAGACGGCAGTGATTACCGCAGTAAGGACACTGTGTATTCTCACTTTCCATCTCAAACTTATCAAGATCTTCCACCGGAAGAATAGTAGTAGCAGCCTTATTCTCAGCATACTTGTTGGAAGCGATAAGAGCCGCACCGAAGGCACCCATGAGTCCTGCAACATTAGGTCTTATAACATCTCTCTCGGATACGATCTCGAAGCATCTTAAGATAGCGTCATTTAAGAAGGTACCGCCCTGAACAACGATATTCTTGCCGAGCTGCTCAGTATCTCTTATCTTGATTACTTTATAAAGTGCGTTTCTTACTACGGAATAAGAAAGACCGGCAGATATATCACCTACGGATGCGCCTTCCTTCTGAGCCTGCTTAACCTTTGAGTTCATGAATACTGTACATCTTGTACCAAGGTCAACAGGATTAGTGGCATTAAGAGCCTCAATAGAGAAATTATGAGGATCCATACCGAGTGTCTGCGCGAATGTCTGGATAAAGGATCCGCATCCTGAAGAACAAGCCTCGTTAAGCATTATGGAATCGATAACACCGTTTCTGATTCTCATACACTTCATGTCCTGACCGCCGATATCGATAATGAAATCAACATCAGGACAGAAGAACTTTGCTGATTGGAAGTGAGCCATTGTCTCGATCTCACCTGCGTCAATACCGAGAGCCGCCTTGATGATATTCTCACCATAACCGGTTACACATGAATAAGTGATATGTGCACTCTCGGGAATCTGCTTGTAGATATCCTTGAGGATATTTACGGCACTCATTACCGGGTTTCCCTTATTACTTGCGTAGTAGGTATAAACAAGTTCATTCTTGTCGTTAATTACAACAGCCTTGGTTGTAGTGGAACCTGCGTCAATACCAAGGAAAAGGTCTCCGCTCTGCTTCTTAAGATCCAAAGTAGGAATCATGTTCTTGGCATGTCTGTCAAAGAATCTCTTCTTCTCGTCCTCATCCTTAAAGAGAGGATCGATTCTAATTATGTCAGGCGTAAAGCCTTCCTTGTTCTTGAATCTCTCGAGAAGATCTGACAATAAAACAGGAGCATCGCTGCTGCTTAATGCAGCACCCAAAGCAACATAAATCTGGGCTTCATCAGGCATCCAGAAGGAATCAGCCTTGTCTGAAAGAGTTCTTTCAAATGCATGTCTGAGCTCAGAATTGAAGTACAAAGGACCGCCGAGAAATGCGACATTACCCTTGATGGGACGACCGCATGCAAGTCCGGCGATTGTCTGGTTAACAACTGACTGATAGATGGAAGCTGCAAGGTCTTCCTTGGCGGCACCTTCATTAATCAGGGGCTGAAGATCACTCTTGGCAAATACTCCGCAGCGGCTTGCAATCGTATAAAGTGATCTGTAATCCTTAGCGAAGTTATTAAGTCCGTCTGCATCAGTCTGAAGAAGAGATGCCATCTGATCGATAAAAGCACCAGTACCGCCTGCGCATGTACCGTTCATTCTCTGCTCAAGGACAGGATGCATGTAAGTAATCTTAGCATCCTCACCTCCGAGCTCGATTATTACATCAGTCTCAGGATGGTATTTCTTAATAGCTTCAGTCTCTGCCATTACTTCCTGGATGAACTTAAGTCCGAGCCAGTTGGCAACTGAAAGTCCGCCGGAACCGGTTATGGTAACGGATACCTCAAGTCCCGGGAACTTCTCATCAAGCTCTGCGAAGAGCTGATTTAAAAGACCGGATATATCAGAGTGATGTCTTCTGTATTCGCTGTGTACTATATTCCCGTTATCGAGGAGAACGACCTTGATAGTAGTCGATCCTATATCAAGTCCGAGTTTGTATCTTATATCTGCCATCAGTTTATTCTCCTTTTGTGTGTCTTCTGTCTTCGAGCGGTATTCCCTTAGGCTGGGATGTGCTGTTCTTATTGGTCCTTGAAGAGGGATAAGTCGACCTATTCTTACCAGGCTTAGTGGGCTTCCTGCTCTTCTTCTCTTCGCCCATGCTTCCGAATTCCTTAAGCGAGCTCTCTTTATAAGCCGTCATCTTTGAATCCTGCTCCTTCTTAAGCTCTTCACGGAAGTCCCTGCTGCCAAGGATTTCAGTTTTGAATTCTTGGCTTAAAGATATCTGCAAAAGCTCATCCGGAACACCGAGCTTCAAGTCGAACTGTCTTCCGAACATATCCTTACTTACGAGATTAAATCCGCGAACCGCCCTGTATACATTCTCTTCGAACTTATCGAATTCGCACTGTATGCCCAAAGTCAGCGGAAGTCCCGTAAAATTCAGCTTCACGTAAGGAAGGTTCCTTGTAAAAATCAGGTGAAGCGTAATCAGCTTCATATAGGCTTCAAGATTAATGCAGTCCTGTGAACATATGAGAGACATACAGCCGTCAGACATGCAGGATATATCGGATTTCTCATCTTCGAATCCATGTGCCCAAAGGTAGTAAAGCTCCCTGTAGACCTCCCCCTTGAACATATCGAAGTCCCTGGTAAGAGGTGCAGCCAGAACCGGAGAACCGATATTGAAGATATGCTGCATATAAGATACTTCCATGTAGGAAGGCACCGAGAACCACTTCATATAAGCCGCAATATCTCTGGCATTAAATACGTAAACGTGCATTAAAAATCCTTCTGTCTTATTAAAATATTATAATATGCATAAATAGTCACGTTGCATTATAACACAACATGCAAAATCTTTCTCTTAATAAGACAAGGGTTCAGATAAACGACAGCCTGGACTTCTTATCGTCGTCGTAAACGGGTTTGAATCCCGTGATTCTGGTGAGATCTTTATAGAATTCGGAGTATTCGTTGCTAATTACAAGGCTGAACTTTCTCTTGGGAGGTACGAGCCTGCCTAAAGCCTTTCGAGCACGGTCTGTTTTAACGTTCTCGTTATCCTCGAGATAAATCTCAATAAAGCGTACTCCTCTTCTGATTTTAAAAGGTGTCTCCGGCGTATAAGCAAGCCTAATCTCGCCTTTGTTAGCACCATCTAAAGCCTTAAGCTTACTGTTGGACAGGTAGGCATTGTTATCTCTTATTACGAGCTTACACTTGGAGTATTTCTTTACGTTATGCTGAATATTCATGCCGGCAAAGCATACTATCTGTGCCTCGCCGTTCTCATCGTATTTCTTCTTCAAAGACACTGCCACACGTGACCTCTTTGCCTTACCTGACAGGAAGCCCGTAACGTAAATCTTACGGAAATATCTGCTTACTGAATAAGCCTTGGCAAAAAGGATAATGCACACTACAAGAGCAAGGATATAAATCGCGATCAGAACATGCGGCGCGAATATCGACATAAGCACTATAACAGCGCAGGATAAGGTCTTTGCAACCTCTATAACAAGGGACAAAAGCGGGATAGGAGCAAAAGCTGTCGCCAGCACTTCAAAAGCATATGTAACTGTCCTCATGAGATAGAAAGACAAGGTCATAAAAAGGCCTATTGCAGTACATAAGGCAATAGTCGCGAACATAGCAAAACCGGTCATTCCCGAGGAAGCCTGCGACGCGAGATACCTGTCGGGATTCCCGAATACTATCGCGAAAGGCAGAGCGAAATTAAACACAGCCATAACGTGATTCTCGATATCCCCCACAGCTATTCCGAACACTCTTGTGGGAAGCATCGACTTAGGTATCTTAAGCAGAACGAAAAGCACTATTACAAGAACGCATACGAAGGTATTGTTCATGAACCCCAGACTTTGCGTATACTGTCCGAAAGTATCAGGGAAAACCTTTCCTCCAAGACTTACCAGAGCTTCCACAAAGAGAATGGATATGGGTTCTATAGAAGAGCCGAAGCTGTGTGACAGCAGTACAACGGCATTAAACATATCGCCACCTAATGCTTTACCTGTAGAAGGACTTACTCCGTCCGATGCAAATACACTTCCGGAGAAGATAATAATCACAGCAAGCGACAGGAAAAGTCCCGTTAATACCGACTTACGTCTCGAAGCAGTCATTTACACGATTCTCCTGTAATGTCTTACGTTGAAGGCTACTCCCTTCTCCGACATTATCTCATCTTCTTCCTCGACCATTTCCCAATCTTCGAGTTCATCAAGATTAGGGAAATAAGCATCAGCCGTGAATTCCTTTTTAATAAAAGTGATTATTGCCTCATCGCAAAGATGCAGCATCGTCTTATAGACTTCTTCTCCGCCTATAAGGAAAATCTTCTCATCAGGGTGAGATCTCTCATATTCTCTAAGCTGATCTTCGTTATGGAGGATAACGGCACCCTCCTTCTCATAGGACTCATTACGTGTAAGAATGATGTTGACTCTCTTGGGAAGAAGCTTCTCATCCTTAAAAGTCATCAGAGTCTTCCTTCCGAATGCTACGGTATTTCCGGCCGTATACTTACGGAAAACTCCCTTCTGATCTTCAGGTAAAGATATAAGGAGGTCTCCCATATATCCTATGGCCCAGTTGGTATCTACTGCAGCAATGGCAATCATAACATTCTCCTTTTGCGATTAAACGGCTACGGGGATTTTCTTTATCTTCTCCCCATACTCATAGCCTTCAAGATGGATATTATCGACCGTAAACTTATAAAAATCAGTGATTCCTTCATCTATAACCAGCTTTGGTGCCGGGAACTTAGGGCGCTCTATAAGCTCCTTTACTATATCGACATGTCTGTCATATACATGGGCATCTGCGATAACATGAACGAGTTCTCCGACTTCAAGTCCGCTGCATCTTGCAAATAAATGCACAAGAACAGCATACTGGCAGACATTCCAACCGTTAGCTACGAGCATATCGTTAGATCTCTGGTTCAAAATCGCATTAAGCTTATTGCCCGTTACATTAAAAGTCATTGAATAAGCACAAGGATAAAGATTCATCTCGTTAAGATCTTCATGAACATAGATATTAGTCATAATTCTTCTGCTTGAAGGATTGTTCTTAAGATCAAAAAGAACTCTGTCTACCTGATCCATCTCTCCTTCTTTATACTTATGCTTTACACCTAACTGATATCCGTAAGCCTTACCTATGGAACCGTTCTCATCAGCCCAGGCATCCCAGATATGCGAATTAAGATCATTAACGTTATTGGACTTCTTCTGCCAGATCCACAAAAGCTCATCAACCGCACCCTTAAAATTCTGGTAGCGCTGGGTAAGCATGGGGAATTCCTTTGAAAGATCGTATCTGTTAACAACACAGAACTTCTTATATGTATAAGCCGGTGTTCCGTCTTCCCAGTGAGGTCTGACCTTATCATTCTCAGTAGAATATCCTGAATTCAGAATATCTCTTATATTCTGTTCAAATATATCGTCTGCTAAACTCATTTATATAAACTCCATTTATCTTTCAAGTAACATGATTATACAACAAAAGAGCACAAAAAAATCGAGTGTTCATAAGAACACTCGATATGGTCGGAGTGACGGGACTTGAACCCACGACCTCTTGCTCCCTAAGCAAGCACTCTAGCCACCTGAGCTACACCCCGATGTGTTACGGTTGCTACTACGGATAATTGTTGGTCGGAGTGGCGAGACTCGAACTCGCGGCCTCTTGCTCCCGAAGCAAGCACTCTACCACCTGAGCCACACCCCGCCGTGATCCGGCAGCCATCCGTGACAGCCCAATTATAATAGTACAAGTTGAGACAAGATGCAAGAGTAAATTTGAAAAGTTTCAAAATTTCTCAAAAGCACTGCAATCACTGCATTTTCATATGCGAGATATAAATATTTTGTCATATACATAAAATTTCAGATAAGAAATGACATATTTTTCACATTCTGACTCACAACTGTAAAAATTCACATTTCCTTCACATTACCAAAAAAGTCAATTAATTCTTATTCAATAGAATGCGGTTATAAGAGTGCGCAATTAAAGGAGGGCCTATATGAAACAGAGAGTTAAATTCAGACACCGACTGCTTGCAA
>JAKSRK010000056.1 GCA_024403655.1 Saccharofermentans sp.
ACGCCTTCTAAAGCGAAAGCGAGATAATCGTCGCTCCAGCCGTTGGCAAATAAGGCTATCTTTCTCTTCATGCACGCCTCCCATCAGATTTGGGTTTTTACTAACATCATGTAAATATTGTAACAAGTAGATGTCATAAAGGATAAGTGATAGTAGTTACTTTTTTGTTAATAATCTGCGGTAAAGGAGTTAATAACCCCTGCCGGACCTGAAAAGAGAGGCGTTTTTGAGGCTAATAACGTACCCCTGTCAAATTCATGAAAAATGTCTTAATCACTAAGTGTTTGTCGGTATAAAATTTTTAAGGTTTATTTTATACTTTGTTTAGGTTTCCTGACAAACCTAATGCTAGAATCATTTTGTAAGTTGGAAACAAGGGATATTTTTACGATTTGTTTTTAATAGATACGTTTCAAAACTGAATAAACAATTAGCGCAGACGACAAACTGCAAGGGGTAGAAAAATGATTAAGGCGTTCTTTGTAGACTTTTATGGGACACTAGTACACGAGGATGGCAGAATAGTAAAAAAGATATCGGATATCATCAGTGATTCCGGTTGTGGTGCGGATTCTTCCGAGATAGATTCCTATTGGGGCAAAGACTTCAAGAATATGTTCCGTGAGTCTTACGGAAGCTCTTTTGTTACTCAGCGTAAGATAGAGAAGAGGTCCATCAAGCACACTCTCGAGAAGTTCCATTCTGACGAGGATGCTTCCAGCTTAAGCGAGATGCTTTTCGAAGAGTGGGGAAAGCCTGAGATTTACGAAGACTCCAAGTCTTTCCTTGAACAAAGCCCTATTCCCGTATATATCCTTTCGAATATTGATAATGAAGATATCAGATCTGCCTTAGACTACCATTCTATAAAGACGGCAGGTGTATTTACTTCGGAAGATGCAAAGGCATATAAGCCCAGAAGAGAGATTTTTGAGTATGCACTTGAGCAGACAGGTCTTATGCCTAATGAAGTAATTCATATCGGCGATTCAATTGGTGCAGATGTTACAGGTGCATCTTCTCTTAATATCCGCGCTTTGTGGCTTAACAGAAACGGCAGGGAGACTCCAAACAGAGTTAAGTCGATTTCTTCTTTGAATGAAGCTTTAACTTACATTAAATAATTTCTTTTTAACGTTTGTAAGCAAAGCAGAAATAAATGCCGTATAATTAAACCGATTTTTACTTATATGCCTCACGATGTAGTAGAATCGTGTAGGTATTTTATTGCGTTAGGATTATCAAATGATTAGTGAAGCTAAGAAGAAACAAAAGAAGATAGAAATCATGGAGAAGAGTTTTGCAAGATACTGCGAGACCGGACTTCGTGATACGGGAATAAAGGATCTGGCTGAAGCCTGCGGCATGACGGCCCCTAATTTTTACTCCTATTTTGACAGCCTTGATCAGTTGATAATTGAAGCAACCGAGCATTGCATGATCAAGATTGAAAACGAGATTATGGAAAGCGCGCCCAAGTCAAAGGAAGATATCTTTCCGTTTATCGATAAGATGTTTGATCTGAAAAGAGATTTCCATCCTGCGGAATATCGCTTTATGTATCAGGTATTTACGACTCCGAGATTTCATGAGTTCGGAAAGACGTTCAGAGTAAGACAATTTGAGCGTTACCGTTCCTATGCAGAGATGCTTGAACCGTCCCTTGGTGTGTCCTGGTATATGATTCTGCAGTGGATACTTTCTCTTGAGCAGGCAATTAATCAGTTTGCTTTGTTTGAGAATGCGACTATGTTTATTATGCAGAAGATTCATCTTCAGAATATGGCAAGGTCCATGTTTAAGGTTAAGCTGGAAGATCTTCTTGGTGATAATGTGTACAGAGCTCTTAATGGCATGGATGAGAAGCCGGGCGATTGTTGATACGTTCAAGTCAGATTGAAATATCTTCAATAAAAGTGTGCATCTTGTATATGGATAGAAAATCCTCTTAAACGTATAGTTAAAGCGTGTAATAGATAAAAGGAAAAAGAATGAAATGTACATGTGCGGTTATATGTTGGAGGTACATTATGACAAACGAAAGATTAAGAGAGATATTGATCAATGTCTTGAATGAAATGCGTGACAAGGCCCTTAATATGAAGATAAAGGGCGTAGCAGTCGCTTCCGTAATGAATAGGGATGAGAGTACGGACTGGATTGGCGAGATGAAGGTAGTTGAGACTCCTTTTAACTTCGCAGAGGGATGGAATCTTATTGCAATTGCATGGTCTAAGTGCGGTGAATCAATCGCAACCAAGGCTGACAGCGGTAACCCCGATCACAGAAATCTTCTTGGAGAACTTGGTTTCACAGGCGGAACATATGAAGAGCATGACGGGTATAAGATGGCTTTTGCCTTCAGCGGAGCTTCTTCTGAGGATGACTATAAAGTAGCCAAGTTCGGTCTTGAGAGACTTAAACTCGAATTATCCGAAGCTGAATAAGCAAAATTCGCGTAAAAGATTGTCTTTATAAGTGTATAATGCTGTATTGAAAGATAATCTAAGGAGAATAGTTTCATGGAAATGAATATGAAATTCATCAGAAAGCTTCCTATTCCCAAGGAACTTAAGGAAGAATTCACGATTGATGAGAAGATAACCAGAATCAAGGAAGAAAGAGATCGTCAGATTGCTGATATCTTTGAAGGTAAGGATGACAGATTCCTTCTTATTATCGGTCCCTGTTCTGCTGACAGAGAAGATGCTGTGCTTGATTATATGGAGAAGCTCGCTGTTGTAGCTGAGAAGGTTAAGGATAAGGTATTCATTATTCCGAGAGTATATACGAATAAGCCCAGAACCAAGGGCCTCGGATATAAGGGTATGCTTCATCAGCCTGATCCCGAGCAAGGTGAAGATATGCTTGCAGGTATCATTGCCATCAGACAGCTCCATACGAGAGTTATCAGCGAGACAGGATTTACATGCGCTGAGGAGATGCTTTATCCCTCTAACCACAGATATCTGTCAGATCTTTTGAGCTATGTAGCAGTCGGCGCAAGATCAGTAGAGAATCAGGAGCACAGACTCGTATCCAGCGGACTTGGTATTCCCGTTGGTATGAAGAATCCAACTGCAGGTGACTTAAGCGTAATGATGAATTCCATTACAGCAGCACAGAGTCCTCAGAAGTTCATCTACAGAGGCTGGGAAGTTCAGACGGAAGGTAATCCTCTGACTCACTGCATCTTAAGAGGATATGTGGATAAGTTCGGTAAGTCTCATCCTAATTACCACTATGAAGATATCGAGCGCGTATATGAGAGCTATGTTAAGGATCCCAGTATTAAGAATCCTACTGTAATCGTTGATACTAACCATAACAATTCAGGAAAGCGATACGAGGAGCAGATTAGAATCAGTAAGGATATCCTCCACAGCAGAAAGTGGAATTCTGATATAAAGAAGCTGGTTAAGGGCCTTATGATTGAGAGCTACCTTGTAGATGGTTGTCAGAAGATCGGAGACGGTGTATACGGACAGTCGATTACAGACCCCTGCCTTGGCTGGGAAAAGTCTGAAAGACTTATTCTGGATATCGCAGACCTTATTTGATAAACGATATAATATCGGAATTTTAAGCTAAGTACCCGGGTCAGATGCTTCTGGCTCGGGTGTTTAGTTTATAGTCAATTGATATATTGTTGTATCGATAAAAATGTAACATTTCTCGTCTGAACATAAAAAGAATTTGTGATAAAATTGATTCGTTGTGTTGGTTTTTGAGTTTGGGGGACATTATGAATAAGTATTACAAGATTTTGGCTGCTGTCATGGCACTCATCGTGCTTGCAGTGGGCATAGACAAGTATCGTTCGGCACCTAAGGACTGGTATGTAATGACTTTGAGATACTATGTCGACGGTTATGCTGACGGATGGGCTAACGAGAGACCTGATATCAAGGTATACGATGTTCTTAAGAACCGTCCGAGTAAGTCGGGTTATCTTCTTACTGATTTGGATGGCGACGGTAATGATGAACTTCTTATAGGTTTCGTTGATATCGCAGGTGCTACAAGATTCACGGATATTTACGTATGGAAGAGAGATGAAGGTGCGTACCACGCTCTTACAAGAGGTGAGGGATGCTATATCTATCTTTGCGCTGACAATATCCTGAGGATTGATACATCAAACGGTGTTTCTGTTACATCCAATTTTGTTAGGTATAATCACAAGACACATGGTTTTGATCCGGTAAGCGGAGAATATGCTCCTAAGATTGTTGATATCAGATCTTTCTGGAGCTGATTAATGATTTAATTAAGCATCTTAGGCCTTGAAGCTTATCGGCTTCAGGGCCTTATTTATTCTCTACTTAGCGTAGGTTGTTTCCGTCTGAGGATAACTCTATCCTATATCTAATGAACGGAGGACTTATAAATATGAATTCTTATATTAATGCTGATATCATCAGAACACTACGCGAGAAGAACAAAATGACTCAGGCTGATCTTGCCTGTAAGCTCGGAGTAAGTGATAAGACAATAAGTAAGTGGGAGACCGGAAGAGGACTTCCTGATATATCACTTGTTGAGGATCTGGCTTCTGCTCTGGGAATATCAGTCGGTGAATTATTTGCGGGGGAAAAGATTATTAATACAAATATCTCTTCTTCCATGCTAAGAACTAATCTTTATGTCTGTCCTATATGCGGCAATCAGATAGTATCAGTCGGGAAGGCTTCCATAAGCTGCTGCGGAATTACTCTTCCTTCTGAAGAATTTGAAGAGCAGGATGAAGAGCACATGATTAATATCGAGAAGGTAGAAGACGAGCTTTATGTGACTATTAATCACCCTATGACCAAGGAACATTATATTAGCTCTGTAATCTACAGGACCTACGACAGAGTAGAAATACATAAGCTCTATCCTGAATCTAATGCCGAGTGCAGATTCCTTCCCAGAGGAAGGGGAGATATCCTTGCAGTCTGCAACAGACATGGCGCATTCAGGGCCCGTTTTGATAAGTAACAAGTATATATTAGCTATGTAAGGAAACTTTAAACGCGTTTGTTAACGGTTTTGACTTATTTGAGGGGTAAATTAAAGAAGCTGTGAATTGAAAGTAAATACAGATTAAAATCACCTCGGGAAGCCTTTTTATTGCGGCTCTTCAATGTATGATGTTATTAAGAAGAAGCTGTACTTGGAAAGGAGTCTTATATGGTAGGTCTGAAGTATGACGTATTCGCCAATGTTTTTATCGACGAACAGACTCTGTCAGGGTTTAAGCACGTCGTTGCCAGTGATGTGGCAAGTGCTTTTGATAAGATGACGGATCTGTCTTATAAGATGGAGATTTATTTTAACGATTGCCATAAGAAGTACATGATTTCCGAAGATAACCTGGAAGTAAAACTGAATGGGCCTTTCGGAAGCAAGCGTCTTTATAAAAATGAATTCGGAAGGGTTTTGCCCGGTGAAGACGAGAGCAAAAAAGACATGCTGATGACAGCTGAACTTCTCGCATTCCGAATTATCTTTAAGCGTATTTGGGAGGCCCAGGTGCTGGGTACGGAAAATAACCGTGTAACCATTTATGCTGACAGCGAAGCAGAGTATGTCGGCGTCGAGACAGCGTAGTAATAAGGTCCTATCTTTCCCTTCGTGTAGCGCCGGCACGAAGGGGATATAAAGAGCCCAAGGTAAATATATGTGCATAACGAATAAGCTGATTTTGTTTGACCTGGAAGGTGTGCTTCTCAAGGAAGACAGGACCTTCTCTCAGGATGTCCTTAAGTCTCTTATAAAGCTTAAGGATTCCGAGGTTATGTTTGGCGTTATGACTTCTGAACTTTGGCTCAAAGCTTCCGGCTACACTAATACCATATCTCCTGATATTGCTATTGTATCGGATGGGACCCAGGTCTATAAGGATGATGAATTTATATGGGGACAGAGCCTTTCGCTCGAGCAAAGCAAGGGTATTGTAAGAGATCTCAGTAATAACCCCAGATGTTCTTTTATAGGCATTTCGAGCGGCAAGAATATTTTTACCAACGATCCTTCGGAGGATAGAAATTACATTAGATACAGGGATATGTCCTTTCCTTTGAAGCAGGCTGTCGATAAAGTACTAGCAAAGACTACAAAGGAGATTGCTGCCGAGATTTGCAGTAAGTATCAGTGCAGGTCTTTTGACTTTGACGGCGATGATTTGTGCAGGTTTATCTCGAATAAAGCTGATTTTGTTACTGCTGTTGAGAATACATGCCGAATACTTGATATAGACATAAAAGAAACAATCGCAGTTACTTCGGATATTGATGTTCTTAAAGCAGTAGGCGTTGGTGTTGCACCGGCGGGCGCTTCGGATGAAGTTAAAGATATTGCTGGTCTTATTTTGGGAGAAGATGATTCAGATTCTCTCGTTGAATTCCTCAAGGAAGTAATACTTTCCGAATGATTTGAATATCGCGCCTGTCTTATTTGATATATAATGTCATTACTATGGGATAAGGAGCACTTTATAAGATGAGTCTTTCAAAGCGTTTAATGGGAAATATGTTCGGTAGGAGGCACGACAAGAGAAGATCTATTCTCGAGAATGCCGTGGATGTTGCAGTTGAGGTCGCAGCTACCGCAGCTATTAACAGACTTGCCCAGCAGGCAGTCCCCATGATTAATAATGCTGTTTATAGCAGACCTGCTTATACTCCGCCTAAGCCGGCTCCTGCAAGTAACCTTACACCTGCCGTAGAGAAGAGATTTAATACTCTTATGGCCAAGCTTGCAGTATGCTATTACGTAGCAGGACTTGACGGTTATATAAGTGATGAGGAGAGGGCAGTATTAAACGAAGCTAATGAAGTTCTGCAAAGTGATCCGACTATTCCTGATGTTTTGAAGCATAAGGTTGGAGACGTTATGGATCCGACTATCTCATTTGTAAAAGTACAGCAGTATCTTGATAAGGCTGAATCGGCTGCGCTTATCTCCTTTGCCTACGAGATAGAGGACCTTGCAAAGAAGGAAGGGCTGTCTCCCAAGGAAGAAGATGCCGTAGAGATGTATAAGTACTATGTTACTGAGAGGACAGGACATAAGTTTATTAAGGCTACGGAAGAAGAGCCTGAGATTCCCAAGGAGATTGATCTTACCTGTTCGGCATGTGGCGGTCAGATGGAATTAGACAGCACCATGATTAAGGCTTCTTGCATCTACTGCGGAACGACTAAGATTATCGACGCAAGTCAGATTAAGGACATAGTATCCCAGATTGAAAGATCCAAGAGACTCGGACTGTAATTGTTCCGATTGTTAATTAAGAATTGCTGTCGTTCTTAATCTTCTCAAGAACTTTATAAGTTCCGCCAATCATGAAATTAACCATGTCAGGTACCTTGGCGATTGCTTTATCCTCGTTCTCTTCGTGGAGGAACAGGTGGATAAAAGCATCAATTTGCATGTGCGATATCCAGTGAATGATATAGTGATCGAACTGATTTGTTCCTGCAAGTATTTCAAATATTGAAGAATAGTGACTCTCGGTATATTTAATGATGTTATTTATAAATATCGAAGATACATCAGGTGTATTAAGAAAGAGGAGACATTCCTGACGGTGTTTGTACATAGTACGAAGAACTTCAACGGCAGTTTTTATATCTTCGCTATTGTCAGTCGGTAGTATGACCGACACGTCACTGAAGCTAGTCTGCTCGCTTCTGTAATGTGCAGTTATCAGAGTATTTATCTCATCAAGCAGAGGAGATAATATGTAATTAAAGATGTCTTTCTTATCTTTGAAGAAAAAATACAGTGCACCGGTAGTGAGGTCTGCATTGTTGCAAATGCTTCTCAGGGACGCTTTCTCATATCCCTTCTCGAAGAATTCCTTTTTGGCTGCTTCTACTAATTTAAGCTTGGCGCTCTGGTCTTTACTGTTTTTACTCATGAATCAATCATAATATCCACAATAGAGAAATACAAGTGACGTCGGGAAACGACACCTGTATTTCTCTTAATAAGTGGAGAAGTGAGGGTTACTCTCTGTTCTTAAGTGCTTCTGCGGGAACAATTTTACTAATTCTTATTAGCAGTACAGTGCTGATTATGAAGTATAAGATAATTACCATAAGGAATATTCCAAGCATATAAAGCGGATTGACATTCAGATTAATATTGATTGCTCCGTTGGAAATAAAGTAAGGGTAAAGTGCATCCATTATCAGTTTTGCAAGCGGGAGAAGAATCAGTGTTCCTATTACTACAAGATAGAAATTTCCGTTAATATACAGCTTCTTAATATCCTTTCCCTTAAAGCCGAATACCTTCATGAGTGAGATGCTATATGAGGATCTGTCAATCATTACCTTCATCATGAGATACATGACAAGTATAAGAATTACAATTGAAGCAAAGGCGAGAATAAATATTAGCCCTGACATGAGATCCACGAATACTTCTACACCCTTTGTGATTCCTGCTTTGTCCAGATTCAGTACAAGTTCATTAGATGGAATCTCAAGAGCATTGTCAGAGAAGATAATGTTATATTCATCCTCTTCGGCGCCGAATATCTCTCTTGCATTATCAATGCTCATAAAGCAGCAAAGCTGTGCAGAATAATCTGCAATTCCTGCTACATTGAAGGCATACAGCTTATTCTCCTCGTTATCGCATAATACAAGGGTGTCACCGATATTAAGATTAAGCTTGGTGTGCATCATTTCGGATATTACTACTTCATCAGGTGCAGCCGGAAGCTCTACGGCAAAATAAGGATTATCATCTGTAATGCCATATACAAATGCATCGAAAGTATATCCGAATACACGCTGCGTCTTAAGTGAACTTCCGTAAGCGATATAGCCTTCTTCTGGAAGCTCTTCCTGAGCGAATTTGTACATATAGAGATGTTCATAATGAGTGTCATTCTTGGTGTCCTTTGCAACATTGGAACAAAGCGTATAGCAGTCGAGTGACATCATGACTATAAGAAGACTTATAAAGAGTCCGAGAACGATTGCCAGACCGCTTCTGAGTTCATTAATCATCTGTCTTATCTGGAACTTCTTTATAAAGCCCAATCCATTAAGACTGATCTTATGAATCTTTCCCTGCTTCTGTTCGTTCCTGATAAGGCTTAATGCAGTCGAGGAAAGCTTCCTGTGGATAATGAGATTATTAACCACAGCGGCAACCAAAGGTGGCATGATTATGCCATAAAAGAGTAAATACGGTTCATAGATAGTTTTGAAATCTGGGAGTGAATAGTAAGCATAACTGTCAGCTGTCTGATAACGAATTCCGACAGGGGAGAAGCCGATTAATGAACCGACAAGACCTGAGATAAAACAGATGATAACAGGAAGCGTTATATAGTGTGTAATAAGATCGTTCTTTGTCGCTCCAAGGGCATAAAGAGAACCGATTATGCTTGATTCACTATTAATATTGTGGACTACAAATACGGAGATAACATATGTGAAGAGAACCATAATGATTACACCGGCGACGAGACCAACCTGATAGTTAAGGATTACGTCGTTAGCAGCTGCGCTGATTCTGATGTTATCTGATGCTTCAAGGAAGAAGCTGAGATTAGATATGCTCATGTCGAGTTTATCGTTAATAAATTCATCAGTCTCTTCATCCAGCGTTGAGATGCCATCTCTTAATTCTTCTGTGCCATCTGCGCATTCTGAAGTTCCGTTTGTATATTCAGTGATGCCATCGCGGAAGACAAGAATAGATTCAAGATTGTCTCTTAATTCGGTCAGTGATTCACCCATGGCTGTATTGGGCGTGTTCTCTGATAAGGCTGTCAGTGTGTCATAGTAATTGTATTCTGTAAGCTCAACATTGATTCCGTAAGAGCTTAGGGAAGAAGAGGCACTGTCAAAATAATTGTCTACAAGAGCTGAAGCAGCTTCATTAAGATCGTCATTATTGTCACATAATTCTGTGATACCATCCATCAATTCGTCGCTGCCTTCAAGCAGTTCGTCAATTCCTTCCTGAAGGTCATCGATTCTGCCGCCGCTTCTTTCCCAGTATTCAAGGAATGCTTCGTCAGTAACTTCATCGGCTTCGATTTTATGAGCTGTCAGCCAGTCCTTTAAGTCTTCTGCACTGAAGTCTCCGTTTATAACAAAAGCATAACGATAAATCTCAGCTTTTGTCACTATATCTGAATTAAGTAGTTCTTCATAGGCAGAAGGGGTAACGAATGCTGTACCGAAGGAATCTGAATCTGTTGCAGTACTGCTTATTTCCTCTTTTGGATTATCGTAATCCGGTGTTGTGGCTATTCCGCTGACTATATAAGTTGTGTCAGAGATAGTTATAGTACTTCCGATACTGATGCCATTACATTCAGAATATCTTCGTTCGATTACGATCTGCGAATCATCTGATGCTAAAGAACCGTCGACAAGCTCGATAAGGTTAATATTCTCTCTGTTCTTGAAAATCCTTAAAGTGTCACCGTTATTAAGCCTTACATCTATACTGAATTGACGTTCGAGCGTTATATTAAAGCTTTCAAGCTCGGATATCTGCTCGTCAGTAAGTTCAACAAATGTCTCGAACTGCCCATCTTCTACGTGGTTACGTATCTGATGCTCTTTTGTACCTTTGATTATCATGTTGGCGGCGCCGACGATGCTGATAACAAGATACATGCATAAAGCGATAACAACTGATAAAGCAAGATATCTTCCGATATTTGCTTTAAAGTCTCTGAATATTCTTTTGCTTAAAACTTTTTTCATGTGTATTCCCTCTTCATCAGAGATCTTCGAGCATATTTGCAGGAGTTATCTGTTCATTCTCGTAATCTTTGCTAATCAATCCGTCCTTGATGATTATTACCTTGTGGACCATATTTTTGATTGAATTATTATGTGTAACAATCAGCATTGTTGTATTGTATTTACGGTTTATCTCTTCAAGAAGAATAAGGATGTCGCGCGAGGTTTTTGAATCAAGTGCACCGGTCGGTTCATCACACAATAAAAGCTTTGGATTTTTAATCAGAGCTCTTGCTATTGCGGTTCTCTGCTGCTGTCCGCCTGAGAGCTGAGAAGGGAATTTATTCTGGTGCTCAACAAGTCCAAGTGTTGTAAGGAGTTCATCCATATCGAGCGGATCGTCGGATAAATATTTACATACTTCGATGTTTTCCCTGACTGTGAGGTTAGGGACGAGGTTATAAAACTGGAAGATGAAGCCGAGATTCTCTTTTCTGTAGTCTGAGAGAGAATCATTTTTAAGTCCTACAATCTCTTTGCCGTCAACGACGATTGATCCCGAATCGACAGTATCAAGTCCGCCGATTGCATTAAGAAGTGTGGACTTACCGGAACCGCTTGTGCCCTGAATAACACACATCTGTCCCTCTTGGACATTCAGCGAGACGCCTTTAAGAACCTGATTGTAGCTGCCGCCTTCACCGTAACTCTTCTTTATATCTTTGACTTTTAAGTACATATGTTACCTCCTTGTACATTACATAACAGCGTTATCTACATAACGGTGTTATGTTACTGCTGCAATGGAAAGAAGTCAACAGGGAAAACCAATTTGAGGATAGTGTGGTACAATTAACTCCGAATTTTATAAGCGGAGATGATTGTAATGAAAGAAGAAATTAAGCAGGAGATACGTGCAGCGGCTGACACCAGATTTGCGAAGGGAAGAGTAACCTTAATTCTTTACTTTCTTCTGATTGTTGTAGCTTCATTGGCGCCTTTGGGGTTCTCGGCATTAGTAGGTGGGACTCTCGGCAGGATTAATCACTTTTTTGCATCTCTTGTAAGTACATCTGCTCATGCTCTTATATCCATGTTTCTCGTATATCCTTTGCTTGTAGGTTTCAAAAGAGGAATCATGGATCTTAGGACACAGGACAATATAAAGGGGTGTATTTTCTACGCTTTTGACAGCAGCAAGTACATGAATATTGTAAGAGGTCTCAGCCTTTACGCAGTAATAGGAATTGTTCCCGACGTTTTAGGTATAGTAGACAGTCTTATACCTTTTATTAATCTCAGCTTTGTATCGACAGTTACTACTTTCGGCATGGTTTTTGTTAATGCTTTCCTTTTGACTTTTGTAGAGCAGATTGTAGCCGACAATAACGAGATATCCCCATCGGATGCCTGCCTTAAGAGCATTTCGCTCATGACAGGACGTAAGATGGAGTTGTTAGATCTCTTTCTTTCCTATTTTGTGTTGATTCTTATAGTAATTGTTACCTGTGGTATCGCCGGCATTTATGTAGCCCCCCTGATTAACTGCGCAGTTACCTGTTATTACGAAAGGATTAAGGAGGAGTACTATGTATAACCTTGTATTATTTGATCTTGACGGAACTATAACTCAGTCTGAGTACGGTATTTTCAGTTCCGTTCAGTATGCACTTGAAAAGTTTGGTATCCACGAGACAGACCCCAAGAATTTAAGAAGATTTATAGGGCCGCCTCTTTATGTATCTTTCTCCGAATTCTATGACCTTAAGGGCGACGACGGAGAACTTGCTGTTAAGTATTACCGCGAAGTATATGAGACGGAGAACTACAAGGAAGCACCCGTATACGACGGTGTTAAGGAATTACTTAAGGCTTTAAAGGATGAGGGCAAAAGACTTATGGTAGTTACATCAAAGCCCAAAGAAATGGCCGATAAAGTGATAGAGCACGTAGGTGTTGCTCCTTACTTTGATGCTATTGTCGGCCCCGGCCGCGAAATGCTCTCGCCTTCAAAGAAGGACCTTATCTTAAAGGCATTGGGCATCGCCGGTTCTGACGGTAAGGATGCTGTCATGGTAGGAGACCGCTTATTCGATATAGAAGGAGCTTGCGGTGCCGGTATTGATTCCATAGGTGTTCTTTACGGATACGGCTCTAGGGAAGAGCTTGAGAAGGCAGGAGCTACATATATCGTTGATACGCCTGAGCAGATAGCAGACAGAATCTGATTAATTTACGTATAATCAGTTTATGCGGATAGAATGAGGTCTATATGTTCGAGATTAAATATATGGTCAGTGAACGGGATATCATTGATTATATTAAGCATAATGAGAGTGTATGAGACAGCACATGGAAAAAGATTTAA